>NVSS01000119.1 GCA_002732805.1 Coxiella sp. (in: g-proteobacteria) | reverse complement strand
CCGTCCAAGCAGGGTTTGTGGTCATTGATCCCGCTATCTTATGATCAGGCGTTGTCTTATAGGAGGCGGAAAATTTCTTTTCATCTTTCCATTTTAAGTAGTCCGTGTTGCACGTGTTCACCGCTTTACGCCATGCTTGCTTTGCCGCAGGGCCAGAATGGTTTAAGTTACCTTTGTAGTATACTTTGAACTTCCCATTATCGCCCTTTTTGAGCGATACGTTATAGCCATCTTTTTGGAGTTTTTCGACGACGGCAGCAATAGAGAAGCTTTTTGCTTTAGGATCATTTGACCTAACGCCATCAACAGGAAGCACGACATGCTCGAGCCCAGGGCACTTAATGGTTGTTTTAGTGCTCGTGCCCACGAAGACACTTTCAGCGCCATAATTACTCGCATAGTTTGGGTTCTCGGTAATGACATTATCCGAACCAAATGCAGTCCAGTCACTGTCAGCAGTGCGTGGTAGATTGGCACTGTTAGAGCGGCTATACAATTTCTTTGCTGCCATGAAAGGTATGAGTGGGGGAAAAACCGCAGCAGCCATGCCAAATTTTAGTAGCTCATGGCTTGTTTTTTCGGCCGCTCTGATTTTGAGATTAGTTGCCTCAACAACATGTCTGTTCGCTCGACAGATATCCGTCATTTTGCCGGACTTGATGGCAGTCATGTCATGCTGCATATTCGGCTTAATGATTTTAGTATGTAAGTGATCCGCTGCGTTGTATAGCTTGCGTTGTGCTTCAACGAGCTGTTGGGCTGCCTTGGTTTTATCACTTTTAGTAGCAGATGGGCTGTTAACAGTTGCTATGTGGCCATCGATTGCAGATGCGAGTGCTTTTAGTGTTGCTAAACTGGCTGCTAAATCCTGGAGTGTTTTTGGAACAAAGCCACCACTGCCGCTAAAACACGTATCGGTAATGGGGTCAAAATCAGGAATTGCTGCGCTGAGCTTTTGAGCTTTCACGGACTCCTTTGAAAATTGTTCGGTACCCGCGGGTAATGTCTTATCAACATTCCCTACTGCGTTTCGAAACTTAGTGCGGATTTGTTGCAGGTTGGCGGGGGGGGTCTCGAGTTCTTTTTGCAAGCCGGCGATCGCTTGATCGGCAGCAACGGTTGCCTTTAGTCGGAGTTTGTGACGGGGTTGGTCTAACATGGCGGCATGGCACAGCTGGTTGCCGCAATCACGTATGAGGACGCTGAAGTTGCCGCGAGCAATAACGTTTTCTGCTTCCGCTTTAAGATTAGGAGCAATTTGCTCCTTTAGTTCAGTGGTTGCACGGGAAAGTGCACTACACGCATCTTTTAGTTCACTTGCCTGGACTCGCATGTCGATGATGTCAGCGGTGCTAGCGCTAACGCCGAGTCTATGTCCGAGTAAGCTAGTCAGCTCTGCCTGCTGCCCTTCAAGATCCTTCTTGGCTGCTTCTAGTGCTTCCTGCCGTAGCAGTTGTTTAACGGTAGCTTGTACGTCACCTGGCTTGATAGATTGTTCGGCGCGTTCGTCGAATGCCGTGTAGGCCAGGCGTAATTTTTCAGTGAATGCGGGCAGGTTGGCGGTAGCCTCACGTGTGATTTGACCCTGTTCTTTAACATCGGATGCCCATAGGCTGCGAGTATACGTCATGAGTGATTTGAGTGAGTTGAGCGATTCAAGCTGCTGTGCTTGCAGCCATGCTTGCCGCTCTGCATCAGTGCACTCGGGCGGGCATGGCATCCGTTCCCTCTGCTCTATTTGTTCCAGATGTTGCATGATTGTTGGGTATGCAGATCGTGTAAATGACATAGTTAATCGCCTAAAATAGAGAAAATAATGCCTATATTAGCAGCTAAAGCTTAAGAAAATATTAACGAATTATTAAGGGCGGGTATAACTTATTGATTTAGAAGGGTCAGCTGCCGAGAATGGCAGCTGACATAACTAGTTGATTATTCAACCATTTCTTTCAATTTCTTTAAAGGTCTAACCTTCACAACGTTACGTGCAGGTTTTGCTTTAAACATGATTTCTTCACCCGTGAAAGGATTGATACCTTTACGTGCTTTCGTCGCAGGTTTGCGTTTTACAACACATTTCATGAGGCCAGGCATAGTGAATTCACCCGCACCACCTTTACGTAGGTGACGGTGCATCAAGCTACTAAGCTCTTCAAATACACCAGCAATTTCTTTTTTGCTTAATTCTGTTTGATCAGAAATAGTAGTCAGAATCTGTGATTTGTTAAGAGCAGATCTGATTGCTGTTGTAGGTGATTTTTAACAGTTGCTTTTTTAGTCGTTGTCGTACGTTTAGCGGCTACTTTTTTAGTTGCTTTACGTTTCGGTGCTGCACGTTTCGTAGTTGTTGCACGCTTAGCAGTTGCTTTCTTCACTGTCGTTTTGCGTGTAGCAGCTTTTTTAGTTGCTTTCTTCTTCGTTTTTTTAGTCTTTGGTCGAGCCATGAGTAAGTCCCTCAGTTAGTTTTATCCGTGAATTTGGGTATGCTGTCAATTGCGATAACGTTACAGACCCATCCAAGAAACTAAAAAATAACATATTTTTTGCCAAATGCGAAACAAAACTAACGTTTTTATCGAAAAAAACAGTGTTTTTTTGATTTTTCGCCCATAAACTGCGTTTTTTTAAGGTATTTTTCGCAAAACTTTAAAATAAATCGCTATATAGCCCCCCCTCACTTTTGTAGGGCCGCGATTTGTAATTGATTGTAAATGGTTAAATCTTGTGAAAAGCACTTGTCTAATTAGGTTAGGTCATGTAATATTCTCACCCTTTCATGTTTGTTTAAATTAAGGCACGGACTATGAAGACGTATATGGCAAAAGCTGAGAATATGGTGCCGAAATGGTATTTAGTTGACGCTTCAGGATTAACACTTGGTCGTTTGGCGAGCAGGCTGGCATTGAGGTTGCGCGGAAAAGATAAACCGACGTTTACGCCTCATGCAGACACAGGCGATTTCTTCATTGTAATCAATGTAGATAAGCTCACAGTGACCGGGAATAAAATGAAAGACAAGATTTATTACCGTCATACGGGTTATCCCGGTGGTATTAGAGAAGAATCGTTCGGTGACCTTCACAAGCGGATCCCTTCACGCGTATTAGAAGTCGCAGTAAAGGGTATGTTGCCTAAAGGACCATTAGGACGTAAAATCTTTAAGAAGTTAAAAGTGTTTGCTGGTGGCGAGCATCCGCATGCATCACAGAAACCAGAATTGGTTGAATTATAAGAGGTTTATTATATGTCTAAAGTAACCCAAAACTTAGGGACTGGACGCCGTAAAACATCAACAGCACGTGTATTTTTGCGTCCTGGGAAGGGGACTATCGTTGTTAACAACAAGTCCTTAGAAGAGTTTTTTGGTCGCGAAACTGCACGTATGGTCGTGTTACAGCCATTACAATCTGTAGATGCTGTTAAGACCTTTGATATATACGTTACCGTTAAAGGTGGTGGTATCAGCGGTCAAGCGGGCGCTATCCGTCACGGTATCACACGCGCATTGATCAATTATGAGCGCGAGCATTTGATGCATGACCAGGTTAAGCCTGAAGTGAGCGATGAAGAAGGCAGCGAAGGCATCAATACAAATGGTGCTTGGCATCAGACATTACGTAAAGAAGGCTATGTGACACGTGATCCACGTGCCGTAGAACGTAAGAAAGTCGGTCGTCATAAAGCGCGTAAAAGTCTTCAATATTCTAAACGTTAATAGGGTCCTGGGGGATCGTCTAGCGGTAGGACGGCGGACTCTGACTCCGCCAACCTTGGTTCGAATCCAAGTCCCCCAGCCACAGCTCGATAAGGAGTCCATGCGACTATGTTAAAGCGTTCAATAATGACCTTATATTCAGGTGCACTCGATATTTACAGTCACCAAGTGCGTATTGTACTTGCTGAAAAAGGGGTAAGTGTCGATATCTTTAATGTCGATTCGAATCATCCTTGTGAAGATCTCTACGAATTAAACCCTTACAACAGCTTACCGACCTTAGTTGATCGTGAGTTAATTCTTTATCAAGCTCAAGTCATTATGGAATACTTGGACGAGCGTTTTCCACACCCGCCCTTATTGCCAGTCTACCCCGTGTCGCGCGCTAAAAGTCGTTTGATGATTTATCGTATTAGCGTGATTGGTATAGCTTACTAGGGCGCATCGAAAAGGGCGATCAAGCTGCCCGTGATGAACTCAAAGACGGTATTGTGAGTATTGCACCGGTCTTCGAAGAAATGCCTTACTTTTTAAGTGAAGAATTTACGCTAGTCGACTGCTGTATTGCCCCCTTGTTGTGGCGTTTACCGCTTTATGGCATTGAATTGCCGCGTTCAATGAAATCAATTTTCGCTTACCAAGAACGTGTCTTTAATCGCGAGTCTTTTCAGGTTGCATTGACTGAGGCAGAGCGCGAAATTAGGGAACATTATGACGTCTAGTCGCCCTTACTTGGTGCGAGCCATTTATGATTGGCTTTTAGATAATAATTTAACACCTTACGTCATGGTGGATGCGATGTTTCCTGAGGTATCAGTTCCGCAACAGTTTGTTAAAGACGGTAAGATTATCCTTAATATTGCACCGTCGGCGGTCACTTCTTTGGCGCTAGGCAACCGTGAAATAGAGTTTAGCGCACGCTTCTCGGGTATCCCTCATCATATTCACGTGCCGGTGATGGCAGTACAAGCGATCTATTCTTACGAAAATGGTCGTGGTATGGTCTTTAATGAGGACGAAGACGGTGGTGATGATATACCGCCTGACGATAAGCCACCTAAAAAAGAACACCCCCACTTGCGCGTCATCAAATAACGATTCTAAGTAAGGCATTGTGGGAAGGAGCTGCGGCTAACGCCGTCTCGAGGGTGCCCTGCATTGCTCATACCTCAAACGCAAAGACACTAAGGCGCAAAGGTTTTTTAGGTTTAAATTGCAAAATTTATTATTGATTTGGCTTGTTGTTATATAAGCCAGTGAATAAATGATATCAAAATCTATAAAGTTAAACTCGAAAAAATCTTTGCGCCTTAGTGCCTTTGCGGCTTTGCGTTTGAGGTATGAGCAATGGATGGCGCCCACCGAGACGGCGTTAGCCGCAGTGCCAGTGCCTTTTTCTTAATGCTTAGATTATTGCACCACGCATACACACGCTCACCGAGATACAAGCAGCTTCCGGCGATCGTTATGCCTGCGATGACATCTATTAAATAATGCCAACCTAATGCCATGGTTGATCCAATCAATACGCTATTCCACAGCAATAAAGGATAGAGCAGCCATTTTTTATCGCGTGCTAAATAGATCAATAAAACACCCCAAATAACGTGGAACGATGGGAAGGCAATTAAGCCACCATCTGTTGTGGTTATTTTCATATGGTGGTGCATTTGGTAAAACTTAATAAACGTATCGTGTTCTTGGAAAGTGAAATGAATGTTATGTATGACAGAAGCCGGCGCTGTTGTCGGGAAAAAATAGAAAATGAGCGTACCAAGGGGGTAGCTAAACAGCATTGCAAACAAAAATACTTTGACGCTACGATTACGCAGCATCAATGCCATGGCCAGCGGTAGTACGGTAAGTTCCGGAATAAGGCTGTTGTAGCCGTAAATAAAAATTTGCTTTAGCCACGCATGGGTATATACAAAATTCATGAGCGCGGTCTGATTAAAGCCTAATACTTGGTCGGCATGCAACAACCAAGGATCAATGGTAGGGAAGGGCGTGGTTTCGATACCTTGGGTGAGCATGAGTCCAGCAGCAAGGCTCAAGCAGTACATTGTGAAGGTAAAAATAACGAGACTCAGGCGCTCTGAGACGATATCTTGGAAGTAGACGACCAATCCAGATAGCAGCAAAAGTGGCGCAATGATGCGTTGCCACGGCGATGTAAAGTATAAGATACTACCGTAGTGATAGGTTAAGTCATTGATTATCATCATGCCAAGGCCCAGCACAAACATCAGGCCGGTAAGCGCATACATCAACTTAGCTTCTTTCGTAAGCTTTTGATAATAAAATACTTTTAATATATTTAGGACTGATTTCACGCTGAGCTTCCCCTGATAGTATGAGAGAAATTATACAGCTATAACCTTAAGACAACATTAAATAGCGCAACTGGGGGGATATTCAGGCCTTAGATGGTGCTTTAATTAGATAGAAAGTTTGATGTTTGCCTTAGCGGATAGCCGATAGGTAACACCTGACAGTATGATGCCGTGTGTCGCCGCATTTGATGATCCAATCGTAATGGTGGCATTGTTGGCATTTGTTGAAAGGTTAATGCGCTCTAAATCACACGTTACTTTTTGTCCGCCATTCGGGTGTAATTTTAGGTAGGCAACACGCCCTACAAGGGTAGCCATACTGCTGAACTCATTCTTGTCGCCGCATTTGGCGGTACCGCCCCGATGAATGATCAGGTTGGCGGATTTATTTGTAATCGTCCACAGATCGTGCATTTGTGATAACGCATTTTTGTCGGTACGGACGTGTTTGGCAGAAAGTTGTAATTTCAGAGTGGCGTTGATCGTTCCAGATACGTTAAAATTTAAATCGCTCAGCGATGTTGCGCCGAAAGCAGCGTGATGATTGAGGGTGCGCAGATTAAAAGAAAGATCTTTAAAGGTGCACGTCAATGAGGTGGCGATGGGTTTTAGCATTGAAATTTTTCGATAAAATGCGTTCCAACTACGGATTTTCGTGCCGCAGTTAACGCGGCCATGATTTGTAATATGCCATTGCGTTTGTTTCAGGTGGATGGTCCAAGGTTCTTTTACTTTAGAGTGCGCAGTTGTTGTCGCGTAACTCAGTAGCGGGAAAAGTAGGAGCATACCCCCGAGAAACCGTAATGTTGTTAGCATGAAGGCCGCCCCACTTCTATTGTAATGCTTGGGATCGTACTTAATCATAAGCGCGTGGGCAATCCAAACAATGATTGAAGTGCTGCAATGATATGCCTCGCGGGTGGTAGCAGCACCATGGCCAATGTGCCCGAAATAAGCAAGAGTAATAAAATCCAGATTCCATATTGTTCAATACTGTTATAGATCAGCGCGGCGCGTCGCGGTAAGAAGCTGGCAACGACACGGCTGCCATCGAGCGGTGGGATGGGAATAAGATTCAAGACAAGTAGTAGCACGTTAATATGAATGCCGAAAATAGCCATCAGATGAAAAAAATTAGGGGAGCCCGTGTAGGTAAGTCGTGCAATGCCCGCCCAAACTAATGCCATCAGCAAATTAGCTCCAGGGCCGGCGATGGCAACGAAGGCCATGTCACGGCGTGGTTTTCTGAGATTATTCCAGTTCACGGGTACCGGTTTGGCGTAACCAAAAATAAAGTTACTCATAAATAACATCGCGATGGGCAAGATGATGGTGCCGACTAGATCGATATGCTTAAGCGGGTTCAGCGTAATGCGCCCCAGGTTTTTGGCCGTATGATCACCAAATTTGTTGGCAACCCAGCCATGGGCCGCTTCGTGCACGGTGATAGCAAACACCAGTGGAATCGCCGCGATTGCAATTTTTAATAAAATGGTATTGGTATCAAT
>NVSS01000118.1 GCA_002732805.1 Coxiella sp. (in: g-proteobacteria) | reverse complement strand
TTTATCAATTTGAAACCCTTCCTCACCTGCCTGCTCAATAATTTTATTGATAATAAACTCACGTAGTTTATCTACTGATTCATGTCGCGCAGAGCGGCGCCAAATCGCAGCGCCAACGGAGAGATTTATATCAATCAGTTCATAAAGGGTGCCTGCCTTTCGATTCGTTAAATTTAAAGTATCGGGTAGCCTTACTTCGAGAGGTTTTTGATTAACGTGTGTTGAATCAAATAGCAGAAGTGTTACAGTGCCTGGGCTATATATACCGCCGCGAATACGCTTATGTTCTGTCCAATTCTGAGTGCTTATTACATTACGGGCGATACTTAATCCCACGGGTATAAACCATGATTTTACGCCTAAATGTCGATACATCAGCGGTAGGAAAGCGACCATTAGAAAAAAAGATGCCGCTGAATATATGCCTGCATAGATAGGCGGTAGATCTTGAAATGAAAAGAAATTGTTGCTCGTAACGGAGCCGCCAGGATTAGAGGAGTCGTAGGATTCACAGGATGTATGTGTCGTTTGGCCGCACGCTTTTATCAGTTCAAGTATACAGGCATCTCGACTGCCATAGCTGCTTCCCCAATTAGAATTATTTGCTAGCCATGGCATACTGCTATCCAGCGTTAATATAAGAACCGATATGAGAGCAGAGTAATACCGTCTGCTATCAGGTAGTATCATTGAAATCATCGCAGTAATAAAAAAGGAGAGGCTGGTTAATAATCGAACGAAACCAAAGCTTCCTGGCCCATCGGTATAGTACATGGGGAGCACCCACATAACGCCTTCACAGTATATATCATAGCTTTGACCCGACGTACGGCCAAAATAATCACATTCAGGTAATACACTGGTATTCTGATAAAAGGGCGGTTTGCCTATAAAAATATCGCAGAGGTCAGCATTCTCCCCAAATTTTTCCAGCAGGCTATTCGATGTATCGTTATATGCCGTTGCATAGGCTGCTGTAAAATAGGTTTGGAACCACAGGCTGGTGGGTATGAGTGCTAACACCCAGCCGAGTAGTCCAACCATAAATAATTCACGGCTGTCATTGGGCTTGGTAATGGTAGTATATTTCATTTGATTGCCCCATCCCCAAATTAGATGCGTTAATTATACATAAGCCTTGCACTGTATCAAGTACTTGTTTTTCTCCAAATGACGGTTGCGCGTTGTAAATGAAGCAGACCTACTGACGACGAAGGTACTATCTGCGGCATAACATATTTTATGATATTATGTGTCGCATGCATGACCATATTATTATTTTTCAAGCGCTGTTCCTGTTTTTTGCGGGTATATTCGCCAGCACCATTGATACGATCGCCGGCGGCGGTGGTATGATTACGTTACCGAGTTTGATGAGCATAGGGTTACCACCAGCAACCGCGTTAGGCACCAATCGTTTGCAAGGTTGTATTGCTGAAATGACGGCTGCGTTCCGTTTTCATAGGCAGGGCCATATCCAATTAAAAGAGTTATGGCTTGGTTTTATATTGACAGCATGTGGTGGTGCTTTGGGGGCGGTAGCCATCATGGCGCTACACCCAGATCATCTGCAAAAAATACTGCCCTTTTGTTTGCTTATAATCTTTGTTTATTTTTTATTGTCGCCGTCACTACGTAACGATCAAGTGAAGCGCCGCTTATCGCCTACGGCATTTTATCTCATGATTGGTACATTAATTGGTTTTTATAACGGTTTTTTTGGGCCAGGTACCGGCTCCATCTGGATTCTTGCGTTGATGTATTTCATGGGGCTGCCAATGAATAAGGCGGTGATGCAAGCCAAACCATTCAATACCGTGGGTAATCTCGCGTCACTGATCTGTTTTGCGATCCAAGGTCATGTCGCGTATTGGACGCTACTGGTGATGGCGCCGGGCCAAATTATAGGCGCTAGTATGGGGGCGCAATTAGTGATGAAACATGGGACGCGTCTGGTGCGCCCCATGTTTATTGTGGTGTTTGCTGTGTTAATGGCTAAATTATTTTACAGCGCCTATTAACGTGTCCAGCTATTAGCGGGTAGGGTTTGCAGCCAGTTGTAAACCTTATCAGCAAGTACTTGATGCGCCGCATTAGTGGGGTGCACAATATCGGCAAAGACATAATGTTGATAGACACTGGGCGCTACCCAGTGTCGGCATACAATCGCAAGGACTTTCGGGTCTTTCTTACTGGTGAGACAGGCCATGTCTGTTGTGTTCGTCAGTGTGACGTTATTGTCGCTATAAACACCTGTTTTATCAATTGTCTTAAGTAAGGTATCAAATGTTTTGTGCGCATCAAAAACAGGCACCACAATGCCGTGTTGTTTCAGTTTAGAGAGTTCGGATTTGAGTCGGCGATCAAAATAGTCGGCGAGATCATTCGCAACATGGCTGGATATCCATGAGTGATGAATATAGGGCGAATCGCCTAACGCTACTTGATTAAACAATATTATGTGTGTTGCGCCTGCATTATGTAGCACCGTAATTTGTTGTGCGATGGTGTGTGTCGCGCGGATGACGGCGTGTCTTAACATGGCAATCCGTTTTAAGGGCCAATGCTTTTTTGACTGCCTTAATGAGAGCAATATATCATTATTACCAATCCAAATAAAATAGAGGTTATTGGGGTGTCGATCAGGATGGTGTATTGTTAAAAATTGCCTAACTTGATGGACCAATGAAGGTGGCTCATAACCGAGCATGCCGATTCCTTGGCCGACCGTTACGGCACCACCTGCGGCGTAGTCGTTACCGTGTAGTATTCCGTTAACACTGGGGTTGTGTGGTGGTGGTGCGATATTATTGGGGCTCAGTGTTTTGCCGAGTTTTTGCGCCAAGTAATAAGCCCATACGTGGCCTCGGGGGGTCGTATAGACGGGTGTTTGTCCTTTAGGGATGAAGCCTGCTGGTGCGTTATTCATATAACCCGCATCGGTCAGACTATCGCCAAAGAAGTAGAGGTGATTAATTTTGCTTAGGTTAAGAGCATAGCAGGAGGCGCACATGCCCGTAATAAAAAGCGCAAATGAAAGCAGTTTTTTAAGTAAGTTCAACATAGGTTCCTTTAGGGGTGGTTGTAGCAATGATAACTAATTTATTATGTGGTTGTGATGATGGCATTATGCGCTCACTTCTGGCTTTTTAAAAACTGTTCGAGGTGGATCGCTAAAATTTGATGTGCGGTATCCGTGGGGTGCACATTATCAGCAAACAGGTATTGCTGTTGCTTTGCTTCAGGTACCCAGTTTTTACAATTAATGGCTAAGGCCAAGGAGCTCTCTACACTATCAAGACAGGCAGGATCGCTATCATCGGTTAGTGTCAGGGCAGTGCCGGGCTCGGTGTAGATATGTTTGGTGTCAATCTCAGTAGTAATATCTGTCAACAGCTGGTAGATGTTAACGACAGGTGTATTCTCAATCCCATCTTCGTGTAATGAGGCGAGTTTCACAATGAGCGCCGCATTAAACTGTTCGCTTACCTGATTACCGATTGTTTTAAAGAGTGCACTTTTATTCATTAAGGGGGTGTCGCCCATCGGAGGTAAGTTTAATACGTAGATGTGTCTCGCGCCTGCGTCATAGAGAATTTTCACTTCGTTTTTAAGGGTATCCGTGCCGGCATCAATTGCTTTGTCCATTTCAGAGATGATCTTAGCGGGTTCGCTTTTGTAGGTAAGGAATGTTTTTAAGATGTCATTAGAGCCGGCCCAAATAAAATAGACATCGTTTGGGTTTGCCTGTGGATCATGTGTCGCCAAAAAATGCGATATTTGGTAATCGAGCGCGGGTGGGCGGTAATGTTCAAAGCCGATGCCTTCTCCAGACGTCACAGCACCACCCGCGGCATAATCATTTCCGGTTAACGCGCCATCGGTCCAGGGTGTGGTGGGTGGGGTTGGTAATGGGTCAACATCATTCGCTTGTAACGGTTGATTAAAGGCGCGACTGAGATAGTAAGGGGCAACATGTCCGTGGGGTGTCGTATAAATTGGACTTTGTCCGTCAGGGAGGAAGCCTTCCGAATGGTCCATGTAACCCGTATCAAATAAGCTATCACCAAAATAATAAATATGATCAATTTCATTGGCCTTAAGCGCCATGCTGCTTGAGGTGGTCATTAGTAAAAGTAGTAGGGCAGCGCTGAGGGTGTTCTTGATCGTCAAATACATGATTCCATCCTTGAGTTATTTTGATGCTTCACATTGTACAGGGGTAAATACATATTTTCTATTCCATAATGCCCGCTTTGTGACTATACTTCGTGCCTATGACGACAGAGTTCAAATCAATACCTATTAATATAGAAAGCGGTGCTAAGTACACAACCGAGCAAGGGTTTCGTGCGGTTAAAGATGGCATCAAAAATTCCCATAAAGAACAAGATATTACGTTGAAAAAGCCAGAATGGTTGCGAATCCGTTTGAGTGCGAAGCCGCAATATGAACAGACGCGTAAGATTGTCAATGAACACCAGCTGTCGACGGTGTGCCAGGAATCGAAATGTCCCAATATCAGTGAATGCTGGTCACATGGTACCGCCACTATTATGTTATTGGGTTCTGTCTGTACACGTGCCTGTCGTTTTTGCGCGGTGGATACCGGCAATCCAAAAGGCTGGTTAGATCCCAATGAGCCGGCTAACGCCGCTAAATCCGTACAGTTGATGGGGCTTCAATACATCGTTTTGACGTCGGTGGATCGCGATGATTTGGCAGACTTTGGTGCTGGCCAATATGCGGCTTCGATCCGTGCTATTAAAAGCACGTGTCCTGGCACTAAGGTGGAAGCGTTAACCCCCGACTTTCAAGGGCGTGAAGAATGTATTGATGTATTGTTAGCCAGTGGTGTTGATGTGTTCGCACAAAACGTTGAAACTGTGGAGCGTTTAACGCATCCTGTGCGTGACCCACGTGCGGGGTATTGGCAGACGATTGATGTCTTGCGTTATGCCAAGCAAGCGCGTAGTGATATCATTACTAAAACAAGCTTAATGTTAGGGCTGGGCGAAACCAAAGAAGAAGTGGTACAAACAATGCATGATTTGCGCGCAGCCAATGTGGATGTGCTGACATTGGGGCAATATATGCAACCGACGCGGAATCATTTGTCCGTGGTGCGTTATGTGACGCCTGCTGAATTTAAACAGTATCGTGAAATAGGCCTTAAACTTGGGTTTATGGAAGTAGCGTCAGGTCCGTTAGTGCGTTCGAGCTATCGTGCAGACCGAATTTTTACCGATAAAAATTTAGGGCTTGATTAGTTAAGATTACAGGGGGGGTAACAATGTCACGGAATTTTGACGAGCACTTTGCGGAGTTAGCGAGTGAACTGAAATACCTTGTTGAGAATGAACCCGCTTACTCTGATGAATCAGAATGTTCTGATGTAGATACCTCTTCTCACACCTCTGCTTCGAGTAGCAATAATGCCTACATTGTTGCGATGGAAAATACATGGCGTGATTCATTGCATCTCCTACGTATAGATTTGTCTGATTACATTGAGGATTTTAAGATAGCACCTGCATCATCGACTAACCACAGCAAGTTGACACGTTGTCGACTGTTATTGGCGAGTGTATGGCGGCATCTGCAGAGCGATCAGCGCATACTGAATTTATATGTGGAAATTTGCCAGGGTTGGTTGCGTTGTTGTTCTCAAAAATTACTTTCTGCTGATGACGTTGTTACTTTAAAATTAATTGTAGATCAAATAGAAGAAATAGTGAGCGGCTCATCGAGTGCGTGTAGCGCGGCTAGTGTGGTAGAGGGCTCAAATATGCAGATGTGTGCTGAGTTTTTGTTAGATTTCATTGAGCCGCTGTTTAATGTAATAGAGCCACTTATCGTCAGTAGTGCAGAACTAAGGACTGAATTTAAAGAACAGCGTGATATGGTGGAGCGTATTGTAACCCTTAATACGGTGAGGCCCAAAGACGTAAAGCCAACGAAGCAAGGCAAATTTCTTAAATCAGGGGTTGCGCTATTTAAAGGGGTGCATGAGCATTCAGCGGCGACTATGTACCAGTGTGGCGATGAATATGGGGTGGCTACCCCTGGTGGAGCGACCAAGCTTGGGGTTTGGGGTCGAAAAATAGAAATACATGAGGGGCCGGTAGGATTAAGTCTTCCGGGCTCAAGAGGGTAAGCGTATGTATCTCTATATATTCAATAGGTTAGGTGTTGTTCCTTATGTCGGAAACGTACAATAATTACCCGTTAAATTTCATAATTTTGTAACATTTGCCTGCTAAAGTGCGGAAGTTACTTTGTCCTAAATCGGAGATTTTTATGAACACAGCGTCGTATAGCGCTTCATTAAAAGAACAAGATGAATCAACAGTAAATAAGTATCACTGGCGTATTGTTTTTACGGCAGGTACTGGGTTTTTCACCGATGCTTACGACCTCTTTATTATTGGTGTCGTGACGGCTATTCTCACGCCATTATGGCACCTCACAAAATTTGAATTATCCTGGCTTAATGGGGCATCCTTGATTGCAGCGGCCGTGGGCGCTGTGTTTTTTGGGACACTATCCGATAAATTAGGACGTAAAAAATTATACGGTTTGGAGGCGGCGATCCTGGTGGTCGGTGCTATCTGGTCTGCGTGTACGACGTCCTTTACGGGGCTACTGATGGCACGTATTCTCGTGGGGCTTGGTATTGGTGGCGATTATCCATCCAGTGCGACGGTGGTTAGTGAAAGTGCCAACCGTAAAAATCGTGGTTTCTTGGTATTGCTGGTATTTGCAATGCAGGCATTAGGTTTGATTGTTGGGCCTTTACTGGCATCATTATTACTGAGCCTGCATATTCCTCATGATTATGTCTGGCGTATTTTGTTGGGCCTTGGTGCATTACCCGCGGCGTCAGTCATCTATTTGCGTCGTACGATCAAAGAAAGTAAACGCTTCCTCATGACCAAAGAAGCACCGCTTGAGGTGGGTCGTGTGGTACATGATCTGGTTGACGGCCATGATGATCTTACACCGCCAACGTTAGCAAAAGGGTTTAAGAAACAAAGCCTGTTAAGCTCCAAGTGGTTAAAGTGCATGATTGGTACCGGTGGCGCCTGGTTCTTGATGGACGTCGCGTTATACGGTAATGGTGTATCGAATAACCTGATTCTATCGACACTCAGCCCACATGCCAATATTTTGCAGCACACATTAGTATCGGTACTGATTTTCCTTGTGTTTGCGGTGCCGGGTTACTTTTTATCCGCGCGCTATATTGATCGCATCGGCCGAAAGCCTATCCAATATATGGGCTTCATTGTGATGACGATAGCGTATCTGTTGATTGCTATTCCAGGTGTCAGTAAGATTGTGCCGTTGTTTATTATCATCTATGGCATGAGCTACCTATTTATTAACTTTGGTCCCAACGCAACGACATTCCTTATTCCATCGGAAATATACCCGACGTCGATTCGTGCCAAGGCGCATGGTATTTCGGCAGCCATTGGTAAGTGTGGTGCGTTCATTGGTGCGTTCACGTTACCGCTGTTGTTGGCATCAAAAGGCATGAGTTACGTGATGACCATGATGGCCGTGATGTCATTTTTAGGGATATTCGCAACCATGTTTATTCCTGAAATGAAAAATGTATCGTTAGATGAAGTGGAAGAAGGTATTACGGCGTAATATTGTTTTCCTGAATTAAACGGAACGGAACTCGCGAGT
>NVSS01000117.1 GCA_002732805.1 Coxiella sp. (in: g-proteobacteria) | reverse complement strand
TCGCCGTCTTGATTGGTGTCGATGCACGCTGTTAGGTGTAATGATTTTTTAGCACGTGTAGCGGCAACATACAGCAAGCGTGTCAGTTCATGATCGAGTTTTTTCTTTTCGATACGTTGTACGTAGTGGTAAATAGCATCTTTATCTTTGGTGGCTTGTTTGATAGGCGCCAATATTAAATCAATGCTCCCAGCACGGTTCGGTCGTTCCAGCCACAACATTAAATCATGGGTGTTATTCGATGTGCTGGCCTGTAATCCCGGTATAATGACGTGATCAAACTCAAGGCCTTTTGATTTATGGATGGTCATGATGCTCAGATTCGATTGTGTTTTTTCAGGTTCGATATAGGTTTTGGCCAGTTGTTGGGTGAGGTGATCGATGGATAGTGTCGTATGCGTGGCGACTAAATCAGCCACTAACATAAAATAGCGTGCCGCATTGCGTCGCTGCTGTGGTGTGGCAATATCATTACCACCTAAGGTGCGCCAAACACCTTCGAGCGCTAATTCAAATGGTTTTCGGCCTTGCTCTAAGAAATAGGCGGTAAGTACCGTTATTACACGAGCGGCACGTTGTTGGCCTTCGGTTGAAAGAGTATTAGCATGCTGAGAAAGTGCATGCCATACGCCATTATCAATGTGCGCGGATAATGCATGTAAGTCGTGTAAGGTTAAGCCACAAATAGGGCTGCGTAACAAAGCGTACCATGCAATGTGATCAAAGCGATGCAATAGGGCGCGTGTCAATGTTACTAAGTCTTGTACGGTGCTGCAGTCCGCCAACGTTTGCAAGTCAACGGCTTGGTAGGCAACTTGGTGCTGTTGTAAGGCCCGTGTAATTTCAGATAAATGATGACGTGAGCGTACTAAAATGGCAATACTGGTATCGGGTTGTTGCTGTAGTTGGCGAATGATCTCAATAATACACTGCGCTTCTTGTTGTTTCGTTTGATCATGCAACGCATAACTGCAAACACCTTGTGTTTGCGACTCCCGTGTTGCGAGAGAAGGGGCATACGAAACGGAACCTTGTGAGATATCGGCATGCGCTGGAAACAAGGAGACAAACGTTGTATTTATCCAATCGATAATGGTTTTATCTGAGCGGTAATTATGATGTAAAGTGAGTTTTTCAAGGTGAATATCATTAATGCCGTGCTGCTCAGTACGTAAAAACAACCCCACTTCAGCATCGCGAAAACGATAAATCGATTGCATGGGATCACCTACTAAAAACAGGCTGCGCCCATCATCGGGTTCCCAGCCGCGTGTTAGGCGCTGCAATAAGGAGTATTGGGTTATCGACGTATCTTGAAACTCATCAATTAATAAATGCTTTATTTGGTAATCGAGGTACAGTGCTAAATCGGTGGGTTCGTCTTCTTCGCCAAGCGCTCTCAGTGCAGCGAGATTGAGCTCAACAAAGTCGATGGTTCCCTTGCTCTGAAAGACCAAGCGTAATTGCGCATATAAAATCGGTAGCAATTGGGTTAGCGCATCGATCATGGATTGTTGTGCCGCCGGATAAGTAAGTCCTGGGCAAAAACGTAAATTCGTCAGTGCGTCACGTGCGCCTTCGTGATCAGTCAGTTGTTCAAGTACATGAGTTATTTGTGCTTTTTCATCTGATTTAGCAGGAAATCCTTGGCGCTTGGTGATGCTTTTACGCCATGTATTTTTTTGCGTTAAGAGTAACTCGGGTAACGACTTCCACAGTGCAAGCGCGTCGATGCTAGCAGGTGGGCGTGGTGTTTCAATAAAGGGATGCGCAATCCCGTCTGCTTGTAAATTGTTAGCGGCCGTATACGCGAGCGAGCACAAGCTATTTAATAAATCAGGATCAATTTCAGTGACGAGATCCTGAATGGCATCCTCAGCAATAGCTTGAAGGCCTTGCTCAAGATGCTGGTGTAGCTGCGCGACATCACCATGATACGACAGTACATGTGGCAGCCACTGTTCGCGCTTAGCGAGAATGCTGCACAGTAGGCTGACGACACGTTGTGTTTGATTATCCAAATGCAGTAATAGCGTATCGAGGTGTGCTTGCCAGGGTGTGTCTTGTCCGACACCACTAACGAGCTCACGGGCGGCTTCTTGATACAATGACCCCACATCATCATCGATATCCGGTTTGCTACCAAAACCCGCTAAAATAGGAATTTGGGCACTTAAAAAGCCAGCCAAGGCATCGATCGTGAGAATGCGTAGGCGGTTTGGGTTGTCGAGGAGGTGCCATTGGTGTTGCGCATCTTGTTGCAATGCCTGTGTTGCCAGCGCGAAGGTGGTTTGCTTGTGCGGTTCGCTGGGGGTGATGCCTGATGCAGCTACATTGAGTGCTGATAAAATACGATGGCGCATTTCAGCAGCGGCTTTACGCGTAAAGGTAATCGCAATGATTTCTTCGGGCGAGCTAACCGTGACCAATAGCTTTAAAAAACGTTGTGTGAGTAATTCAGTTTTACCTGAGCCCGCAGGTGCTTGCACGATAAACGATTGTGTGGGGTCGAGTGCACGTTGGCGTGCTTGAGGGTCTGTGTAATCCATCAGGTCATCTCCACGCGACAGAAGGCATGTAAGTCGCAATATAAACAGCTACGCACCGGGTCATCGGGTGTGACACTGGCGGTGCCCGATTCAAACTCAGAGGCAAGCATTTGAAGCGCGGATGTCCATTGTTGAAGTTGCGCTGCCCAGTCCGTATGCCCTTTGGTAACGGCCTCAATGGTGCTGACATCCGGCAGTGCGTCGGCTGTCGTGTCCGTGTCGGTAATGCCTTTAAAGCGGCAGTTGTTGGGTCGGACTTCAGCATAGACGAGGCCATTCGCATTGCTGTTGGCATATAAATACAGGGGTAATTGTGGATCTGTGGGGCGATCACGAAACCAGGTGTTCATACTATTGCTATTGGTTTTGTAATCAATAATAACCTGTTCTCCTGATGCCAGCGTATCAATCCGATCGATGCGCATTGTAAATGAGAGTGCACCAATACTTAGCGGTTGGCTTGCTTCAGTGGCGCTCACCTGAAAGGCACCGCGTGTACGCTCATAGTTAAGCCATTCGTTGAGTAGCGGCGCAAGACGCTTTTTTTCTAAGCCAAATAGATGTTGTTTGAATTCGGAATGGCCCCCTTGGCTATGTTCGTCAATCACGAGATGAACGAGATCATCGATCAATTCATTTTGTTGTGCCGGTGTCAGTGCCAACAAAGCTGCTTGTGATTTCAGTTGGCGCCATAGCCGTTCAAGAATGTCGTGTGTCAGCGTGCCGCGTTCATGACCGGCTAGACCAAAATAAGGGGTGGCGGGTGTGTTGGCATTCAAGCGCACATTAGCAAATGCTTTAAAGGGGCATTCCGCTTGTTGTTTCAATATCCATGAGCCACCTTTGATGGTTTCGTCAGGCGACAATGCAGGCGCCGTGTTATCTTCAATGCGCTCAAGCACTGTGGTATCAAGCGGGTGTGCGGTGGTGTGGGGTAATGTAACGGGTGCGATTGCATTCAGTAACTGACTGGGGTTTTTAAGCTTATCGCCTTCAAATTCAGGGTAACTAAACATAATATGTGTGGCACTGTGCTGTAAACGATGCATCATTTGTTGTGTGTAATTCAGTTCACGTTCGGCAGTGGCATGGGGCATGTTATGTTGTTTTTGCAGTGCGTAAGGGATAAAGGGGTTAGGCTTCGCTGCAGCAGGCCAACACTCATCATCCAGTCCCATGACCCACATGTAGTCAAAGTTATTGCCTGCCGCTTCAAGCATGCCGAGCAATTGAACAGGCGCATGGCTGCCTTCTGCTTGGAAAACAGTGGCGTGTGTTAATTTATGTAATAAATAAAGCGCTTCACTCAAGCTGATCCGTTCGTCACAAACACTGGCGTAATGTGTATATTCATCGAGTAAGCGTTGCCAGCGCATGCCCAGTTGGTATTCTTCACTGCTGAGTGTACGATAGCCAGGCCAACCGACGGTGTCGAGTAATTTAATAAAAAATGCTTTCCACGAATGCATTGTGGCGACGGTAGGTAACGATTTGATGAGTGTATTGACCTCATAGAGACGCGTGATCAGTGGGCGTTGAGCATCCGTGTCTGTATTAACAGGTTTCGCTTTAAAGAGACGATCAAACGGTACCTCAAGTTCGTTCAGTTCACGCAGGCGGATGTCGAGTTTGGCGGCGGTATTTTGTTCGGATGGGTGTCGATGACAGTAAGGCGATTGCAACGTGGCACCCAGTTGCGTGATGTCGATTGAGCCGCTGAGCCAGTCGATACACGACAGTGCGGTATGGATCATTGAAAATTCACTCAAGCGTTGGCCAGCCGATATATTAAATCGTTTTTCAGGTGGTGGATGACCGGGTAGATACGTATCGGCATTAAAGACATGCGTAAAGCAGTTGAAGAGCGTGCGCCGTAGTGTCTCAAGCTGTGGAACAATGCAGCCAATTTTAGTGTTAGGGTCGGCATCAAGTCGGTCTTTTGCCCAGGTGGCCATGGCGTGAATTTCACGTTCTTGATCATGCAAGGCGGTTTTATTGATCTGTTGGGCCTGCTTTTCGATATGTATCCGTGACATGGGTAAGGACTGCTCCCATACATGGCATAACGCGTCAATAGCGGGCGGCAGTTCATCAAAGCCGATGAGCAAAATGGTGTTGTACTGCGCGGCCCACTCAAGAGGACTGCATTGACACAGCATTGTTGCAATCTCAGCGTCGGTCAGCCAATCGCGTTGTTGACATAATTGATTAAACTGTACGGCCCATTGGTAAAATAACCCGACCTCTTGGTTGGCGTCATTTTTTAAGGTATCAAGCGGAATAGTCCATAAATGTAGTGTGTTCCACGCGGATGCGGCAAGGGCGGCTGTCTCACTTGGATTGAGCAATTCGCTTTCCTCGAGCGTGTTACGAATAATTTGTTCCCACACATAGTGTGCTTGTTGTGTATTCAAAATATGTCGATCAAGATGCGTGTTGGCTTGTAGGTTGAGCCATGTGTTCAATGAAAAGATAGGTGCGCTGCGCCACGTTTTTAAACTACGCTGTTGCTGCTGGTAATCATAAGATTCTTGAATGCGTAACGCTAGACGCTGGTTTGCGGTAAGCACCAGTGTCTCTTGGGTGATCGGTAGTTGATCAATGTGTGGGTAGGTAATAAATTCCATGCCCGAGTCTAGCAGCCTAAGGGTAGCGCGCTCAATCTCTTCTTAAAAAATTCCAATAACAGGCAATATATTAAACAAAGTACAGGGCGTGCTAGAGTGAAGTAGTTCATTATGTTACCATATTTAGATTCACAAGGAGGTAAGTATGGTAGAGGGATCCCCGGCAGCACCTGCGATAACAGCCACCGCAACGCAAAAATGGTTGGTCTTTGTTAGTATGTGTCTTGGTATTTTTGTATTGGCTTACACCACCATGGCGACGACCAATGCGATGGTAGCGATACGTTTGCAAATGGACTTGAATTCCACACAATTACAATGGACGATGAATGCGTATATTCTAGCAGCGGCTTCGTTTATTGTACTGTCCGGGTTATTAGCGGATCGCTATGGAGGACGCAATACCTACGTGGTGGCGATTGTATTGTTTATCATGGGCGCGCTCGTGTGTGCGCTGTCAACCTCGGTCTTACCGTTTATTATCGGTCGTGTTTTGCAAGGGTTGGGTGCAGCAGCCATGTTACCTGAAACCTTGGCGCTGATGAAAACAGCATTCCCTAAAGAGCAACAAGGCATTGTGACGACGGGGTGGGTGTGTGGCATGGGAATCGGTATGTTTTTGGGCCCCTTATTGAGTGGTGCATTGACGTCTACCATAGGTTGGACGTATGTGTTTTGGATTGCAACGGCTGTTGCTGTGGCATCGCTATGCTTACTGTTGATTGCGAATCACAAGCATATCCCAAACAATACAAACTTACGTATCGATTACTGGGGTGTACTGGTATTTTTATTAGGTATTGTTCCGTTTGTATTTGCGTTTGTAGAAGGGAATTCATTGGGTTGGGATAGTGGGCTCATTATCGGGTTATTAATATGGGGTGTTGTATTCTTGTGCTTGCAGCCCATTGTTGAAAAATACGTTAAAGACACGCCGTTCATCAAATTTAGTTACTTTAAAGATCATGATTTTAGTATGGGCTGTATCGGTTTATTCATCGAGGGATATGTGTTATTTGGCATATACTTTTTTTCGAATCTCTACATGCAAAATCCAATCTTGCTTGACTATACGCCATTGCAGGCAGGCTTGGCGATTGCGCCGATGGGCTTTGCTTTATTTGTGGCGAGTTTGATGGTGGGTAAAATCACCGCTAAAATAGGATTGGAAGCCAGCGTGTATCTTACGATGGGATTGTTGTTGGCAGGGATTATTTGGTTTATCTGTTTAGGTGCGCATATCCCTTATACGCTATTGTGGGAGCCGTTTGTCTTAATTGGATTTTCATGTGGTCTGGGTACCAAGGTATTTTCGGGATTGGCGGTATCAACGATGCAGGCTGATGAAGTGGCACGTGCGTCTAGCTTGTTGAGTTCCAATCTCTTTATTGGCGCAATTTTTGGTACGTCAGTGGGGACTATATTAGCAACAACACTCGGAAAGCGTGTCTTTTCGGAATTAATTGGCGCTTTGCATTTGCCTACTCGATTACCGTTACTCGAGATTAAAAATGCAATGGTAGGACATCCCAGGGCGCTGAAAGAGATTATGCACAGCGTACCCCAGCATAAAGCGGCCGTGTTGCATATCCTGCAAGCGTCGTCCTTACAAGGCTTTCATTATGCATTAATAGCGAGCCTGGCTGTTTGCGTGATTGGCGTGATTGCCGCTTGGTACTTAGTACGTCGTCGACCAACCTCCATTACGCCATACTGATGCCGCTACGTAAAACATGGTTTGATCGCCACTTTGGCCAATACCAATGGATTGGCTGGGCCATTTGTATTTTAGCCGCCTTTTTTTACTGTTATGAATATTCATTACGCATTACACCGAGTATCATCTCAACATCACTACGCAGCCATTATGGTGACCTGAGCTTGAGTTCGTTGGGCACTCTGTCATCGCTATACTATTGGGCTTATACGCCCATGCAGGCCGTGGTGGGGGTTAGTATAGACCGATATGGGCCGCGTCATAGTTTATTGATGGCAATCTTGATTTGCATCGTTGGTAATTATTTGTTTGGCGCGACGTCGAATATTTATGTGGCTGCCATTGGGCGCTTGCTGGTGGGTATGGGCAGTGCTTTTGCTTTTGTGGGTGCCTTAAAATTAGCCGCTATTTGGCTGCCCAAAAAATACTTCCCTTTTTTCTCGGGCCTATTAATGACCGTTGGTATGATCGCAGCAATCGCAGGTGATTATGCAATGACCTGGATTAATTTGCATTGGGGGTGGCATTCGGTTATCTATTCGGGATCCGTGATTGGGCTTATTTTATTTGGCATTTTTATACTGGCCGTGCATGAAAAATCGATCCCAAAAACGCGACAGAAAAAACAAACCAGCTTAGGCTTTATGTATAAAACATTTTGGCGGCTATTAACAACGCCGAAGTATATTACCGTGGGGCTGATTGGTTGTTTTCTATCATTGTCGCTTATTGGATTTGCGGACATGTGGGGCATCCCATTTTTAAAGACGCTTTACCCGAATAATGAGCTACACAACGCAACGATT
>NVSS01000116.1 GCA_002732805.1 Coxiella sp. (in: g-proteobacteria) | reverse complement strand
AAGGCCAAACCGTAACCTCAGCCGAGCATAGCTGCTCGTATGCCGTTAATCCGGTGCGGAGTCCAATATCGTTTAGCGGTACAACCAGCTACTCCGGACTTACCAATACGTGGTTAACTGTGAGCGGAGCGGTTAGCAAGGAAGCAGGAGAAAGCCTCAGTAGTATCCAAATTACCAATTTGGGCGGCGTTCAAACGCGAAATACGGCCACCAGTCCAAACGGCCAATTCTCATTCCAAGTAATGCATACTAGCGCGGGTACCTTCAGCCCGAGAGTGACTGCTTGTATTGATTACGACGGGGCTGGCAGCCGTACCCCAGAATGTGTCACGTCGCCAGTGAGAGGTATGTCGTTATTGTTTGAAGCACCGACGACAACATCTGCTCCTGGGACGTGTTGTTTCAGGGGGGCATGCAGGCCCTGCTGATGAAATAAATGATAAAGACCAATTACTGATTATATTTGGAACAAATAATCTATAATTGGTCTCGATATTTGCGTTGCTGCAATTTCGCCTTCAATACGAGCCGATTATGACCAAAAATTATTGTATTTAAGTTAATTCAGGTATAATAGTCGCTAGGCATCATGGATCGAGGTAGGAATGAAAAAATATTTAGCTGGAGCGGTTGCTCTTTTTTTATCGCATTCAGCATCAGCTCTGATATGTGTTCCATACGTTAGTGTTAATGCTAGCAAGCTGCAGGGGTCATGGAAGCTTGACGACCCTGTTGGTGGTGTTATGAGCAAAAATGACCGCTTATCTGGTTTTGGTGGCGATTTTTTTGGTGGGTGCGATTTTCAATTTGGCAAATTTGCAGTTGCAGCTGAGTTTGGTGGTGGTGTGGGGGATTCACGTTATCATTATGATGCGGCAGCAGCAAGCAGCGATGATAAATATACATTCAATCACTACTATGCTATTGGTATCCTCCCTTCTTATGACGTCAATGGTCAACAGCTTTATGTCCGCATTATGGCGGTCTGGGGGAAGCTAAGATATGAGACTGAGATAGCAAATCACCTGGCCTATCAGTTTAACCAGTACCAATCAGGTGGTGTTTTTGGGCTCGGCATTTTAGCCCCTATTTCTTCTCGTTTTGCTATTCGAAATGAATATGACTACTCATATTATTCCAAGGTAAGCAAAGCAAGTGGTGGGTCAACAATAACGTGGAAGCCAGTCCGTGATTCTTATATGGTTGGCTTAAACTTCTATTTTATGCCGCGTTTTGATGAGTCGCAGTTAAAGCCACTTGGGCATGGATTTTATCTTGGCTTAAGTGGCGGGCGTGATATCGGAAGCTTTGAGCGTAAAGATACATCTGCTAATGCAACTTGGACACAAGGTATTAACGGATGGTTTGGTGGTTTAACAACAGGTTACGATCACAAGCTAGGCTCACGAATAATTTTGGGCTGGGATGGGCAGATAGATTTTTCGAGTGCTAACTATAAGTATGTTGAGCATGCAAATCCTACTTTTGATTATAACTATTACCTACGTGATTCCTATGCGCTCCGCGGTAAATTTGGTATCGAAACCTCAGTGAGTAATGAATTATTTGCACTGGGTGGTATTGTTTGGGGTCACTTTAAGAAAACAGGTGGCGAGAACTACGGACGAAACTTCAATACGTACAGGCCTGGTTGGCAGGTGGGCTTAGGTGATGAATTTGCTTTATCTAAGCACCTATCAGCACAAATTGAAGGTACCTACGCTAAGTTTAATAGCATTAGCAATACCGGTACGGACGGCGGTAATTACAAGTGGATACCAACAGATGAACGCGCGAGCATGAGTCTTATCTACACGTTCAGCTAAAAACTTCATAGACCCCGTATAGGTAGAAATACATAGCGGGGTCAAATCAAACCCACTTACATATTTTGAAATAGAGCCTAGCTTAACCACGCCCGTCGTACGATATAAATTATTATTATTCAAATAGTTAGAGTTTACTTATAATGTAGAGCTTGACATAATATCGCCACTTGTATATTATTCCCACAAATTAAGTATTTTTATGCAGGAGGCATAACATGGATGTGGGTTTTTTCGTTCAATTTCTCGTCATTAAAGTTCAACCCATCAACACGACGCACTCGTGGCCTATCATATTAGAGCCGCAGTCTAATGTCGCATGCCATTTAGTAGGCACGTCACGTTTGAACACCCTTCTTCACGAAAACCATAATGAGATACGCTCGCCCATTATCAAGGCGATGCTTTAATTTTAATAGGAAACTAGTTGGGGGCGTCATGCCATTATTTGGAAAAGATTTGATTTGCACGCAAGACTGGAGTGTGGAGCATAGTTACGATGTTTTTTAGTCCTTCCGTAAGAACACACCTTTCATTTTCAGCAGCGACAACAGAGCTTGGCGGGCATGCTCAATACATGGAACCTGCAATGGCGCGAGTTAAGTCAAAACAATTAATCGTTGTGACGGCTCATAGCGATTTAGAAAATTATGCGATTCATAGGAATATAATAGATGATATTAGCATTAAGCCACTTGCAGTTGAAAAGATTAAAAACATAAAAAAACGATATGTTCAGTATGACCAATCAATACAAAGTAAACAAAAACAGGGCTTAACATAAGAGCGTTAATAAATTATTAAATAAATAGGATAACGGTAGATAGATAGCTAAATTATAAATGTATAAGCACATGGAGAATGTAGAGTGGCAAATAAAAATAGTATGATTAAAGTAGTTAGTGGTCTAAGGGGGAAGCGCATTTTTTTATATGGACGATTTGAGGGTGTTTATTTGACAGAACGTGAATTTGATATATTGAAACTCATCAAAAATCTTAAATATAAGGAAATAGCTAAACAACATAACTTATCTACAAGAACGATTGAATCCTACGTTAATAAAATCAAGACTAAACTTGGATGTAGCAGTAAATATCATTTGATAGATATATTAGATAAGGAAGGCGTTTTTTCAGAAATTGAGAAATGTGAAATCATGTGTTAAATACACCAGATTAGCTAAAGATATCCGCTGAGCATTAATGCTTCACTAAAGCATAGGTATATATACTAACGGGAATAACATAATAAAAACACTCAATATGAAGTGTATGAAATTAATAAAAAAATATAAAAACACTATAGTATTTTTAAAAAAAAACCAAAAATACGACTGATATTTATTTTTTTAGTGTGCTAGTCTCCTCCGTCATGATGAATAGATGCTGGGGGGCAATATGGACCATACTGATTCTTTTACACCAAATAACGAATTAAAAGCCACAATTGTTTCGGCCATACAGATAAGCGACCAATTAGGCAAATCCACGGGCAGTTTGAAATCAATAGGACCCGTTACCGAATCACGTAGAGTTGGTCAGGCAAAAATTGGTATTTTTCCAAATATAGGGAATGGTAATCTTCATATTGAGGATCATAAAGTAACCGTTGCTGATGGTAATTTTAAACAGGAGGTGGGCCTTGTCTTCAACAGTCAAGGAACGCCACAGTGGCGTGTCAATATTGGGCGTCGCGTTAAAACAACCTCACCAAACACGATTACATTAACATTAGATGATGGCGCTGAGGTGCTCTTTAGCTCAACTGATAGCGTTAATTTTACAGCGCAAACGGTACTAGGAAACTACGAATTAACACATAACTCAGATGATTGTTTTAAATTGACACACCCGGAAAGGGGGACGGCCAGTATCAATGAGGCGCGATCATGAAAAATTATTACCGAATTTTAGAAATCAATCCTGATGCCACACAGAGTGAGATAAAAGCTGCATATTATACGCAATCACTAATATACCATCCAGATAAATGTGGTTCGGACGTACAATTTAAGCTTGTAAGTGAAGCATATAGTGCCTTATCAGACCCTCTAAAAAGAGCACAGTATGATGAAGCTTGGGAGATTTATCAAGCTACAGGAAACAGCGGGGAGACCATCAAGCCAAGCGGGGCATTGGGACATTATAGTCCGCCATACTCTGAACACATTCGACAGCTCTATCAAGCACAATTAAACGCATACAAAATATCTCCCTTGAAAAAACGAGATAAAAATTCTGGTTTTAAAGATTACCCACTAGGATACTATAAACAACAAGGCCGTAAAGAAACGTATGTATATGATAATATTTATGAATTTGTCGCCGACAAATCTATAAGATTTCGAAAAACACACAATACCGTACTGCCCGATCAATTAATGCCGGATACGGCAATTAAACTATTGATTCACTTTCTAGAAGGAAAACATTACGGAGCGGCCTTATCCAAAATAATTGATTATCTAAGCAAACATATCAATGACCTTAATCATACAAGTAGACAGCCAGCCGAATTAACGTTGTATATGGGCGTCCATATGATTATGTCCATGACAATAGATGATCTAGATGGATTACAATTGCTGAATGCATTCGAGCATATTCAATCTTATGCTGAATTAGAACATTCTGTTGCAAGGTCATTTCTGTTGCCACTTTATGAAAATTCTGATTTCCGTCAACTATTCTCGTATGCCCTGCATCTCTATTGGCAATCAGATTCTCCCACACTCGGAACACCATTATTACAAGACTTAAATAACAATAGTGACATACATCAATTACAAGCTAAGTACGCATCAGAAATGGGATCTGACAGGGGTGACTTCGTAAAAATACGACTACGCCTGCTTAATTTGATGAGTAAAATGAATAGCGTAGTAAGTAAAAAACTACAAGAAGCATCAACTGCGGATGAATTAAGTGAAATAGCATTTTACATGCTTGATTGGTTCCCTGCCATAGCCTCTCTTTCTCCTAATGAAATTCATGCCCACTTCCTTTTGCATGTCGGCCTATTTTTTCAATATGCCTCTCAACAATCACCCAATGTGGCAACACGTATGGCAAATGAGTTTGTAGCGTTGGATTGTTATGATGGTGCTATGCATATAGCTCAAAAAAAAGGAGCACGACTCGAACTGTACGTGGGCGTACACATTCTACATATGTTAAATCAATGCCAGTATGACACTAATAAAGTTAGCTCAATGATTCATGTTTTTCAAAATCGTGTGGGCTATCTGGCTCAAACGTTGCCAATTTCGCAAAAGCTAGGAAACATTAAGCCATTTTTAGTGCAGATCGATTTAAACATCCTATTTATAAAAGAGCTACTAAATCAACTACAAAAATCGACACAAGAAAAACTTACTCGCCAAACCGCATTACTACCAAATGCTAACGATATCGCCACTTTTTATTTGGCCTATGAAGCCTATTTACAAAATTGGTTTGTTGAGACTCAAAATCCTACTGTCGAGCTGCAACTCAGAAACCAATTAATGTGGGCGTTACTTGCTCAAAAAAAGCGTAATTTTATAGATATAGAGCAACACCTATCAGAGCCTTGGATTATGATTGACCGTGATCCAAATGGTTGGATACGAAATAGCGCCTCGCTAAAATTCCCTAGTGGAACACAGGCCTATCGTTCATTTAGAGGATTTTCTATAGAAATTAGCACCAACAGTCTTTGGCTGCCTGATTATGATAGGCTCCATTATAGTACAGAAAAAGTGCTTTCCTTATTTGCTTATCCGTGGCAACCAGCAACGCTATCCAGGCCCGCTGATCCCGAATATGAACGATTATTGACGTTACTAGATGTCAAAGAGTTATTTGTACGATCTTTGTCTAAATTTTCCTTTAGTTTGGATCCACCACAAGATGGCCTTGAAATGCGTTACCATCCATTTCAGCAAATGCGTATTAGTCCAACGAGCGCGTATAATAGCAAACTATATACAACGGCACTTCTTGCGGACTATTTGTTAAAAGAACTAACGGTTGGCACAGAAATACAAGGCTATCATCCTTTTCAAATGCGCTCATTATCGCGCTTACTCGAACCACTTCCAGAACACCTAAAAGCGATCATTCAAAAATTTCATGACACTCAATCTGGTGATAATAAGCTCCACCGTTTTTGGATAGAAGCTAATGATCTATCAGCTGCCATTGATGAACAACACGATGAGAGATACAGCCTTAAACGACTGTCTGTTTCTATCAGTGAACCAAGCATGCGTATTAAAAAACATCTTATGACGCGTGATCGGGATGGGAATTTAGTTGATACGGATGAAGCTGATGAGGGGCATCCGTTTTATATTATTAATTCGCGGCAGGAACCAAAACTAAAAAATGAAAAAAAATATAAAGAACTTGGAATTCAATCACCTGCGCTTGTTTTAATTAAAAATACAAATCGTATTTATGTTATGGGTCAATTTGGTTCCTCAACGGCATACACCGTTCCCGAAGATGTAGATCTTGAACGTTTACTTACCTTTTCACGGGATAAGCAAAACAAAGTATCCCCTGACAAAGCAGGAAGTGACTATTATTACCATACCATATGTGCACTCACACAAGCTTTAGGTCAGCCACATATGTTTACACCTGAATATGTATTCGCGCATGAAATGACTGAGCACTATGATGAGTTTTCAAAACATTTTCCTGAGTTGGGGCGACTCAAGGCATTCAGCACTGTTACGGCGATGGTGCGCTCGTTATTTGAAGCACGTCATATTATTAAAGAAAAGATAAGTTCTATTGAAAATCGCCTTAAGGACACTGATTTTTGGACAAAACAACGTAAAATTCTTTGCGCAAAAAAAGAGATAAGAAAACCGGTCCAAACAGATCTGGATAGGATTATTTCAGGCTATAAAAAACTAATATCAGACGAGAAACGTTTGTATGAGATCTATCTTTTTACATTAGTATGTGGTTTTGAGATACAGTACGAATCAAATAGCGTCATTATTTGCTTTAGTACCGAGTATGAAAAAAGACGGCTTGGTGTTTTTGCAGAATACATTCGTGCTAAAATTAAATTTTACAAGCCTAGGCCTAAGCCTTTTATTCCTGCTTTCCCATACTTGGAGGCTAAGGATCTTAATGAATATACCCCGGACGAGGTGCCGAGAACATTGCTTAAAAACTTTCAAGATCAGGCAATGAAAAATTATGATAAGATTCCGACAATAGGAACCTGGCATAACATTTCGAGCCATGATGGATATTTTTACGTTAGGCCCTACGGAAGAAAGGAAAATACACATCTAGAACTTCCACGCTTGCTTCTAAAACACAAGGTGCTACATCTTCTTTTTCAAAATTACCCAACCTGCGATAAAAACGATTTAAAATGCGTCCTCTTTAATGAGTGGGGGGCAACATTTGCATACTGGCGTATTTTAAAACACTTAATTATGGATCAGGCCCAAAAAATAACACTGGATCAACAAGGAACTATTAGTTTGCAACGTGATAGATTACATAACACAATTGAAGCGTTAGACAGATTGAAGTACCCCGAAAATTTGCCAGAGCAAGACCTTTCATCTGAGAGTTTATGGGTACCTGCCGCAGTGCGCCATGGGCATGAAGACAGTGTAGCTTATATGGCTTATGGCGGCGTAAATATTACGCCCACTATTCATGTTTCACCTCCTGATGATCCTGGGCATGAGGCTCTCATCAATCAAACCAAAGATGCTACCCGGGTTGTTCTCACTGAAGAGAGAGCTGGGAATTCTTCCATTGATATTTTGAAAGATGTTATCAAAACCCCCCAAAAAAGAGCTGAAGCGTGCCGTTCTGAAGTAAAAGAAGCTGTAAAACAAGCCGCTTCTGACCCCACCACGAAAAACCATAGTCTATATCGTCAAAAATTAAGTGCTTATGAAAAGGCGGAA
>NVSS01000115.1 GCA_002732805.1 Coxiella sp. (in: g-proteobacteria) | reverse complement strand
TTGTATTATTTCTAATCTTGTTCCACACATTCATCTGTTTGCATGCCGTTTCTAATACGTATTTCCCAACCTCATGGATTAAACCCGATTCCTCAGCAACCAATATAAATTCACCCGAACTAACGTTACCTAAAATTTTGTTGTCCCAACGTAACAACGCTTCAACACCAATTAATTGTTTTGTTGCAACACAAACTTGTGGTTGATAAACAACTAACAGCTCCATTTTATCTATCGCGATCTGCAATTGTTGCTCAATTTTTTTCTTCCGTGAACCTAGTTCATTTAATTTGTTAGTAAAATATTGGTAATTATTTTTTCCAGATCGTTTAACTTCATACATCGCCTTGTCTGAATTCTTTATCAACTCATCTAGGGTACGGCCCCCATTAGGATAAATTGCTATGCCAATGCTTAGTGTGCATAGAATACTGCCATTCTCCACCGCTATCGGTTGAGAGGTCACGTCCAATATCCGCTGCGCTAATTGCGCGGCACGCAGGGGTGACTTAAGATGTTCAGCAATCATAACAAATTCATCACCACCGATCCGCGCAACGAAATCACCCCGTCTTACTAAGCTTGCTAGTCGCTTTGATACTTCTATCAAGGCGGCATCACCTTGCGCATGACCAAATGAATCATTTATATTCTTGAAATTATCTAGGTCTATGAATAGCATGGCCAGAACAGTATTACATCGCTGAGCCCTACCAATGGCATAATTTAAGGTGCTCGTAAATGCAGCTCTGTTGGGTAAGTTTGTTAAAACATCTAGTTTAGCTAACTTTATAAGCTGTGATTCTGCTTCTTTTCGAAGAGATATGTCTAATATAGAACATATAATGCATTTCCCACCAATGATCTCAACCGGACTTAAACTAATTTCGACTGGAATATTCTTCATTTTCTTAGATAGAACAGATATATCTAAATTGGAACCCATCTCTCTTGGCTGAGGGTTTTTGATATAGTTATCAAAATACGTTGAATGCTGCTCCTTTAGATCGCTAGCAATAAGATTATCAATGTGACTGTTTAATAATTCCTGCTCTGAATAACCGAGTAAGGTTGAGGCGCAAGGATTGGTAAAAATAATGACGCCTTGATAATTTACTAATAAAATAGCAACCGGTGATGATTGAACCAAAATCTGAAAACGTTCATTCGCTTTCTTCATGTCCTCAATATCGATAAACGTTAAAATCGCACCATCACATACATTGCGTGACGAATAGGAAGGCATTATACGCATTAAATACCAATAATTATCTTGTGTTTGAACTTCCTCCTCATGCATTTGAGCACCAGAAAATATTTTCTCAACTTTCTGAAATAGATTATGAATTTTTAACGTATGAGAAAAATCATTGAGCGGCCTGCCAATATCATGTGAAACAAAATTAAATATTTGTGTAATCGCTGGACTAAAGCGCTGGATCATCATCTCTTTATCAACAAAAATTGTGCCAATATCGGTACAACTTAATAAATTATCCATGTCCATATTTAAACTAGTTAATTCTTTTATTTTATTCTGGTACTGCGAATTGATTTTAGACAGCTCTTCATTGACCGAAAAAAGCTCTTCATTTGTTGATCGCAGCTCTTCATTAGAGGCGAGAAATTCTTCATTTGTTGATTGCAGCTCTTCATTAGTAGTTTCAACTTCTTCTATTGTTTTTTGTAATGATGCTCTCGTATATTTAAGCTCTTTTTCTAATTCAGAAATAAGCTCTTGTGATTGACCCGTAAGATCAAATGACTGCGCACTCAAAGAATCAGTCAGCTTTTCATTGTGATGTATTGTTGAAATTAAAAAATAGGCAACGTCATTATATTTATTTTTTAATGGCGTGATTTTAATATCAATATATTTATCAGAGGAACCCTCTAATAAAATATTTTTATAGGTAATCGCTTTCTTACTGGACTTTGCCTTGTATATTCCAGCATTGATTGGTGTATGTAACGCCTTATTAACCATGAGAAGTATGTCTTTCTCTGGCCGGCCCGCATTAAGCGAAAGCAGGTCCGTTGCATCACCAAAAACATGTAATATTTCGCGATTCATGTCAACCAGAATGCCCGTCTCAATATAAATCGATAATAACAAATCATAAGCATACAAGGGTAATTTTGGGTTCATACTTTTACGTAAGTAATCGCTGTCAAAGGACGTTTCTTTATGCGTCATATAGGGTGTAATAAAATGTTGTGGCAACGCCCCTTTACTCGAAATCGATTCCGATTTTTTCTCGAATATCTTCCACGCCGCACTAATTACTCGAAAATCTTTCCCTAAGAATCCAATGGTTTCACTGGGACCCAAAAATAAATAGCTATGCATTGATAACCCAAACCGAAGTCGATTAATTATTTTTTGTTGGGTACTTGGCTGAACGTAAATAAAAAGGTTGCGGCAACTAATAAGGTCCATCTTTGTGAAGGGCGGATCGACGATAAGATTATGTTGCGCAAAAATAACCATATTACGAATATCACGGATTATTTGATATTTACCCTCCCGCTTAATAAAAAATTTCTTAACGCGTTGATGGGAAACGTCTTTTAACATATCTCCCGAATAAACCGCCTGACTTGCAAAATCTAAATAATGTTTACTGACATCAGTCGCAAATATTTTAATATCAATACTGGCTTGTTTTTCTTCCAATATTTCACTAATTAAAATAGCTATCGAGTACACTTCTTCCCCCGAAGAACAGGCGGGAATCCATATTCTAAGGCCTTCTTGATCGTTAATTTTTGTATTAATTAATTTGGATAGCACTTCTTGTTTAAGAATTTTAAATGCGTCTTTATTCCGAAAAAAACACGTGACCCCAATGAGAAGGTCTTTGTAGAGTGTTTCAAGCTCCTGCACATCTTGCAATAAAAAATCTGTGTATACTTGTAACGATTTGATGCCTAACGTTGTCATGCGTCGATTGATGCGTCTTGAAATAGTACTTGGCTTGTAACTCTGAAAATCGATTCCGAAGTGTCTCTTTATGATAGTAAAAATTTGCTGGTAACTCGAATTTAAATTTATTGAATTCTGTTGATATTTTTTAAAAAACCCATTTGAATCCTGCAAATAATCCAGCACCCCTTGCGGCATCTCTGACGCATTTAGAATACAATCAATGTGACCTGTTGCAATCGCAGACGCTGGCATGCTATCAAATTCTGCTTCACTTGGGTTTTGAGCTAACGTTAAACCACCTGCATTGGATATGGCAATAATGCCTTCTGAACCATCATTTCCAGACCCCGATAAAAGTATGCCACCACATCCGCCAGGACAATCTTTCGCTAATGAGTTAAATAATATATTGATCGGTGCATTTATATAATGGCCCCTGTGCTGCGTCGTCAAGTGCAAACACCCTCCAGCCACCCTTAGGTTTTTCCCTGGTGGAATTAGATAAATTGTGTTTGCCTCGATAGGCATATTTTCATCAGACACTGATACGCACATACGCGTACTATTTTCTAATAATTGTTTACTTAAGCTCTTAAAATCGGGCGATAAATGTTGAATTATAATGAATGCTAAACCTGTATCGGGTGGCATATTCTCAAAAAAACGTTGGACTACGCCTAGTCCACCAGATGACACACCAATTCCTAAAATATACCTAGGTTCGGTATTTTTGCTGTTATCTGCATCGCTTTTTTCATTATATTTGTCCAGTTTAGCTCTCCTTTATTAATTATGGAAAAATCTCACTGTGATACTACGGTTACTATTTATTCAATAGCAAACAAGTATCTTAACTTCTAATTGAGAATATTTAAAGAATTAATTACCACCCCAGTAGACCATAACATAACTAGGAATTTAGGGCGTGCCTTTATCTACGATAAGCGTCACACCATGTTTCGCTGTACTACTTTAACAAGCCCCTAAGGCTGCTCTTGCCTTATGGATAGCAGGTAGGCTAAAATTACGCCCTGTTCACCTTGTTAATGGGATTACTGAGAGCGGGGGCTCTCACTAGAGCTGGCTTTTATCCCAATGAAAATTGGCAACCCTAAACAAAACTGCCTCTGTAACCATATAAGGAAATGTATTATGTATGGCATAATTAATCAAGCGCTTAAATTACATATTTGTGAAAAATATGGTGCGGCAAGCTGGAAGAAAATACAAGAACAATCGGGCATCGACTTATCCAACTTCACAAGCATGCAGAGATACCCGGATAGCATGACCTATCAACTTATTCAAACCGGGGTGGAGGTCCTTAACATTACCGCCGAACAGTTAATTGAAGAGATTGGGTATTTTTGGGTGTTTTATATGGGCACGGGAGGATATAAAGAAATCTTTACTGAGTCTGGAGACGACTTCCTTTCTTTTTTACAAAACTTAAACTACCTACATGGTCGCGTGAAATCCATTCTACCTGCATTGCAGCCCCCTAAATTCGAATGCACAGACATCAGTGCCACGCAGCTACGATTACACTATTATTCATGCCGAGATGGCTTCTCTCCAATGGTGCTGGGGCTGGTAAAAGGGTTGGCGGATTGGTTTAAAGAACCTGTTCGTATCAAGCACATACTATTAAAAGAACGTGGCGATGATCATGATGTGTTTGAAATCAAGTTCATAAATGTTGAATCAAACAGGGAGACATAAGGCAATGGCTTTAAGCTTCCAACAAATAAACCTATTAATTATTGACGACAACCTGTCCAACCTAAAATTTTTGGAGAGCATCTTTAGCAAAGAGGGGTATGTTGTTCATCACGCCAAGAATACCGCTCAAGCACTTCGGGCGATTAAAACACATATTCCGGATATTATTTTCTTAGATGTCGTTATCCCTGGCATGAATGGAAATGAATTCATTAACCTCCTAAGGGCAAATGAACAATATGCCAATATCCCCATTATCATGATGACATCACTTGATGACATACAATCAAAAACAAAAGCGTTAGAAATTGAGGCTGATGATTACCTAATCCGTCCCTTTAACCATTCTGAAGTGTTGTTACGTACACGTAATTTACTACGCATTAAATCATCGCACGACCATGCCGTTCAGATTGATGTGCTCTTAAAGAATATTGACCCTATCACTGAGCTTATGAGCGCTGATGCTGCAGAACATGCGCTTAGTTATATGCTCTATGAAACGGATTATGTGAGCCTGCTGATGGTCCAATTGCTTGGCCTTGATAAAGTGACTAGTGTATTAGGCATAGAAAATACAAATACGGCGATTAAAATACTTGCCGATAAAATTGTTTCCTATGGAATATTGATAAAAAATTCTATGGTAAGTCACCTTGGGCAAGGTAAATTTATTTTTATTCTTCCGGATTTCAAACGGTTTCAATTGAATGAACTTTGCACGAAACTCAAGGCATCCTTGCTTGAGCCCATTAAATTAAACTCGGATGAAGTTTATATTAAAGCAACCATTGGCGCTGCCACGTACCCATCCGATGGAAAAAATGCACGCGCCTTAATTTATTGTGCTGAAATAGCACTTATAAATAGTAATGAGCATATCGAAGTAACGTACTATGACGATGAGATGCAGAGCTCATCAGAACGAAACCTCAAACTTGAAGCTGAATTACACCATGCCATTGAAAACAATGAATTAGAGCAGTGCTATCAACCCATTGTTGATTTAAAATCAAAAAAAATAGTAGGCATAGAAGCGTTACTGCGCTGGAAAAAGAATGGGTGTTATATCCCCCCCGCACAGTTTATCCCGATGGTAGAAGAAATAGGGTTAATGCCTGCCTTTCATTTATGGTCTATAAATTCCATTGAAGCGGCACTAACTCAATGGAGTGCGATTACTCACCCCTTTCACGTTAGCATCAACATTTCACCAAAACTTTTTTTTAGCACTAACTTTTCTAATAAATTAATTGAATTATCCGCGACTCATGCAAACAAAGTACGCATTGCGATTGAAGTAACGGAAGGCTGCTTAATTGAGGACATGAAGAGAGGCGTTGAAATTCTAACCATGCTGAATAAGAAAGGCATTCAAACGACTATTGATGACTTCGGAACAGGGTTTTCTTCATTTTCATATCTAAAAAATCTTCCTGCAACAACCATTAAAATAGATAAATCATTTATCGACGAACTCGCTAGCAACAAAAAATCACATGCCATTGTGCACTCTATTATACAATTAGCTAAAAATATAGGTATGACCGTAGTTGCTGAGGGTGTTGAAAGTCAAACACAGCTTGATATACTCACACAGCTCGATTGTGACAGCATTCAGGGATTCATTTTGTATCAGCCTATGCTAGGAGACGAATTTTACCAGGTGTATTTAGAGAATACAGACGCAAAAGCCTAAGGCGCGCTTAATAACCTTTAGGCGCTGGTAATAGTTTGGATACATAGAGTGCTTTTCCACAACGGGTAATGCCCGGCACTGGGTTTGATTATGCAGGATACCATGGCTACTCACTTCGCCGCGCCAGAATGAACTCATCAGCAGAATAAGTCTTTGAAAAATGGTGGCTATGGGTGGACTTGAACCACCGACCCCAGCATTATGAATGCTGTGCTCTAACCAGCTGAGCTACATAGCCATATAAAAGAGGAGCAATTCTGGCGTTTTACGGCCAATTTGTCAACCTCATCGTGTCGAGGATAGCCGCGCTATCCTTAATCATCACACATTAAATCGAAATAACATCACATCGCCGTCCTGGACGACGTAATCTTTGCCTTCCAAGCGCCATTTTCCCGCATCTTTGGCACCAGCCTCACCGTTAAATTCCATGAAATCAGCATAACCAATGACTTCGGCACGGATAAAGCCCTTCTCGAAATCGGTATGAATCACAGCCGCTGCTTGAGGTGCTAAGGCACCCTGCTTCACTGTCCAGGCACGTGCCTCTTTGGGTCCGCACGTGAAATACGTCTGCAGGCCTAATAACGCATAACCGGCATGAATCACGCGATCGAGACCGGGCTCGTCTAATTCGAGGCTATCTAAAAAATCTTTTTGCTCTTCGGCATCCAGTTCGGCAATTTCAGATTCGATAGCAGCACAGACAGCAACCACTTTTGAACCTTCGGCGTCAGCAAACGCCTGAACACGCTCTAAGTATTCATTGCCTTGTAAGCCTGCCTCATCCACATTCGCTACATACAGCGTTGGCTTCAGTGTTAATAAATGTAAATCGTGTAACACCTTGCGTTCGTCTTCATCCAAATCCAGTTGGCGTACCACCTGCCCTGCATCGAGATGGTCTCTTACTCTTTGAAACAAGGCTTGCTTTGGCTTCGCTTCTTTATCGCCACGCTTAATCTCTTTCTCTAGTTTATGCAGTGCTTTGTCAACAGATTCAAGGTCAGCTAATGCCAACTCTGTATTAATGACTTCGATATCTTCGATCGGGTTTACTTTGCCTGCAACGTGGACCACGTCATCATTTTCAAAACAGCGCACCACATGGGCAATAGCGTGTGTTTCACGAATATTTGCCAAGAATTTATTACCCAGCCCTTCACCTTGGGCGGCACCGGCTACTAAGCCTGCAATATCCACAAAATGCATGACCGCAGGAATCACTTCTTTTGATTTACCGATGACAGCAATGTTATTGAGGCGCGCATCCGGCACGGGCACCACACCGACGTTAGGCTCAATCGTGCAAAAAGGATAATTCGACGCATCGATACCGGCCTTAGTGAGCGCGTTGAATAAAGTTGACTTGCCTACGTTGGGTAACCCAACAATACCGCATTTAAATCCCATGTTGACACCTCATTCGCTATGCAACCAATGCATTGCTTTCTCAAATTCATACTT
>NVSS01000114.1 GCA_002732805.1 Coxiella sp. (in: g-proteobacteria) | reverse complement strand
AGCGCGTCGTCTATCGTTTGATCCGTTAGGCCAAACATAAGATCGCAGTTGAAATTATCAAAGCCCGCCTGTTTGGCATAGTCGATGGCCTGTAACGCATTCTCAGAAGAATGCATCCTACCGAGGTATTGAAGCTTTTCGTCTTGTAGGGATTGGATACCAATCGACAGCCGGTTTATACCAATTTCTCGATACTCAGCAAACTTACGATCGCTGAAATCGAGGGTGCCGGGATTGGCTTCGAGCGTAATTTCAGCATTTTCAGCCAGGTAGGGTGCGATGGTGGCCATGAGGCGCTCATAGAAGCGTGCGCTCATCAGGCTAGGGGTGCCGCCACCGATAAAAACAGTATCAATTTTACGCTTTTGTAGATAACATAGGTGTTGCTTAAAATCGCTTATTAAGGCGTTTAAGTAGCGTTCCTCGGGGATTTCTTGTCGAGCGACATGCGAGTTAAAATCACAATAGGGGCACTTTTTGATGCACCAAGGGATGTGGACGTAAAGACTGAGTGGTATGTGATTCATTGGCGGCAGTATAGCGAGAACGATTGAAATAGGGAATACGAAATATGACATTACGTGTATTAATAGTGATCTTTTTGGTGATACAGAGTGTTTGTAGTTGGGCCGCAACAGAATCCACCAATGAATACCTCATCGGCGGCCAACAGTTTATTCCAGATGCCGAATATGGCGCCACATTATGTGACAATCCACGCTATATCTGTAAAAAAGTACATGCCAGGCAATCGTGGAAGTCATTATTTCCGAAAAAAGAGCAACGTGAGCTTGTGATGCGTTTGAACCGTACAAATGTCGCGTTACGTTATCGTTCATTTATTATCGTACCGAAAGAGCTGGCGAAGGCGAATTACATGCAATTATCACCGTTTCCACAGCACCGTGATACCGATGGCCATCGGTTATTGTATGTGGATTTAGGGGTGTTTGCGTTTGCTGCTTACAATAAGCATGGTTCGTTGATGTTCTGGGGGCCGGCGGCGGGCGGTAAGCCGTGGTGTGAAGATACGAAGGATAGTTGTTCGACGGCGACCGGAGATTTCCATGTCTTTAAAATAAAAGGGGAAGATTGCCAGTCAGGCACGTATCCCATGGAGACGAAAGGGGGTGCACCCATGCCTTATTGCATGTATTATCACAAAGGTTTTGCGATACACGGCTCAACACTATCGGGCTTTATCAACCGTAGTCGTGGCTGTGTGCGCTTATTTGATGATGACGCTAAATGGCTAAACCAACAATTTGTACAGTTAGGAACCGAAGTAATAGTGAGTCAATAATGGAAAAGAAACAGCCGGAAATATTAGGCATTAAAGAAATTGCAAGATCACGTATTTTTAAAATTGAAGAAGTGCACTTACGTTATTCAAATGGCGAAGAGCGTCATTATGAACGCGTGGAGGGTCGCTCAAAACGTTCGGTACTGGTGGTGCCTGTATTAGATGACAATACGATATTACTGATTCGTGAATATGGCACAGGAATTGATGCCTATACGATTGGCTTCCCAAAAGGCGCCGTAGATGAGGGCGAAGAGATTTTAGACGCGGCAAATCGCGAGTTGATGGAAGAAGTGGGCTATTCAGCAAACACGTTACAGCATGCAAAAGAAGTCAGTACCTCGCCCAGCTACAAGACGAATAAAATGCAAATCGTTGTTGCACGTGGATTGACACCGGCGACGGCGGAAGGTGACGAACCAGAAATTCTGGACGTGGTGCCGTGGAAATTAGATAATATCGATGCGCTATTAGCCAATCCAGAATTTAATGAAGCACGCAGTATTGCCGCATTATTTTTATTGCTAAGAGAAAAATAATAATGATGACAGAACGATTAAATGAATTATTGGAACCGTGTATTGCACTTGCTAAGCAAGCAGGCGAGGCGATTGTGCGCGTTGCACAATCCGCTGATATCGGTGTAAAGAAGAAAGCTGATAAAACCCCAGTAACGTTAGCAGATATTGCTGCACACAATGTGATTTGTAAGGGGTTAGCGGAACTAGCGCCTGATATCCCGGTAATTTCCGAAGAAGGGGATGAGATTGCGGTAGATAAGCGCTTGTCATGGCCACGTTGTTGGTTGGTGGATCCACTGGATGGGACGCGTGGATTTATTGATGGCAGCGGCGAATACACCGTTAATATTGCCCTTATCGACAATCATCGCCCGGTAATGGGCGTGATCTATGCGCCTCAGTTAGGCGGTAAGCTGTATTATGCGATAAAAGGCCAGGGTGCTTTTGTGTCTGATGGTAAGCAAACAACGCCCATTCATAGTTGTGCATTTGATGGGAAGCGTCGTGTTAATATTGCCGTAAGCCAGTACCATAGTTCCGCTTGGTTGAAATCATTGTTACTTGATTTGCCAGACCATGAATTGGTACGCATGAACAGCTCCATTAAAATTTGTTTTGTTGGCGACGGTGTCGCCGATATTTACCCACGCCTCGGGCCTACCAGTGAATGGGATACGGCGGCTGGGCAGTGTGTTGTTGAAGAGGCCGGTGGCCTTGTTGTTGATTTAGACGGTCAGCCATTATCCTACAATGCGCGAGACACCTTATTAAACCCAGGATTTGCTGTGATTGGCGATCCACAACAAAAAGATTATTTTTTAAAGTTAATCCAACGTGTAAGGAGAGAAAAGTGAGTAAAAAACGCGTTAAGGTTGCCGTGACAGGTGCGGCAGGTCAAATTGGTTATGCGCTGTTAAATCGTATAGCGGCCGGTGAAGTATTCGGCAAAGATGTTGAAATTGAATTGCAATTGCTTGAGATCGAACCGGCACTGGCTGCCGTGCGTGGTGTAGTGATGGAGTTAGAAGATTGTGCATTCCATTTGCTACGTAATGTTGTGGTAACAACCGATACGAATATTGCGATGAAAGATGCGGACTATGCGATTTTAGTGGGTTCTATGCCACGTAAAAAGGGTATGGAACGCTCGGATCTGCTGGAGCTTAATGGTGGTATCTTTACCGGTCAAGGTCGTGCGATCAATGATCATGCAGCACGCAACATTAAAGTATTGGTGGTGGGCAACCCATGCAACACCAACTGTTTTATTGCGATGAATAGCGCACCGGATATTCCACGCGAAAATTTCTTTGCAATGACGATGCTCGATCAAAATCGTGCACGTGCACAGCTCGCGATTAAAGCGAGTGTGTCGGTGAAAGAAGTGACTAACATGATTATTTGGGGGAATCATTCCGCGACGCAATACCCTGATTTTTACCACGCTAAAGTTGGTGATCGTTATGCGGTGGATGTTATTCAAGATGAAGAATGGTTATCGGAGCATTTCATTCAAACCGTACAAAAACGTGGTGCGGCAGTGATCGAAGCACGTGGCGCTTCATCGGCAGCATCGGCGGCGAATGGCATTATTGACAGTATGACGTGCTTAGTAGGGAATACGCCGAAAGGGCAGAGTTATTCCATGTGTCGTGTGTCGGATGGCTCTTATGGTGTGGATGACGGTTTGATTTATTCGTTCCCATGTCGCACAGACAACGGCAAAGTGTCGATTGTTAAGGGCGTTGAACACAACGAATTTAGCCAAGAAAAGTTAGCGGTAACGTTAGCGGAATTACGTTCCGAGCGTGATGCGGTTACAAAACTAGGCTTGGTCGGCGCATAAGCTCATGCTGGTATTAGGTATTGAAAGCTCGTGCGATGAAACGGCAATTGCGCTTTATGATGAGCATAAAGGGTTAATCGCTGAAAAAATTCATAGCCAAATTGAACTGCACCGCCAATACGGCGGTGTGGTGCCTGAGTTATCGTCGCGCGACCATATTCGCACTTTAATACCGCTTATTGATTCTTTATTATCGGATGCAACGCTGACGCTGCAAGATCTGGATGGTATTGCTTATACTAAGGGTCCTGGGCTCATTGGTTCATTGATGGTGGGTGCCTCGATTGCTAAAAGCTTAGCATTTGGTTTAGCGATTCCGACGGTGGGTGTGCATCACATGGAAGGCCACCTGATGGCCATCATGCTCGATGAACCGCATCCTGCGTATCCCTTTCTTGCATTATTAGTATCTGGTGGGCACACGCTATTATATGAAGTGCGTGGGCTCGGTGATTATACGTTGTTGGGTGAAAGCCTGGATGATGCGGCCGGTGAGGCGTTTGATAAAACCGCTAAGCTGTTAGGCTTGCCTTATCCCGGTGGTCCTGAAATTGCTAAATTAGCGTTGCAGGGCGACCCTAATCGCTTTAAATTTCCACGACCCATGACCAATCGCCCGGGACTTGAGTTTAGTTTTAGTGGGCTAAAAACACATGCAGTAACACATTATCAAAAATATAAAAATGAGCCCACCATTAAAGCGGATATCGCGCGCGCCTTTGAAGATGCCGTGGTCGATACGTTACTAATAAAATGCAAACGTGCATTAGAGCAAACAGGATTAGAGCGTTTGGTGATGGTTGGCGGGGTGAGCGCCAATACGCAGTTGCGTGAGAAAATGCAAACATTAGATGCAGACATTTTTTATCCAGCTCCCCGATTTTGTACGGATAATGGCGCGATGATTGCGTATACGGGTTATTTACGTTTACAGCGCGGCGAGCGTGATGGGCTAGCTATTAAAGTGACACCAAGATTGCCGATGGAATAATGTGGGGTCACACCAGACCTAACTCAGGAATTCCCCCTTGTTTTAATGGGTTACAAGTTGAGTTATGTTTGATAGTGTTAAACCTAATATTTAGAAACAACGGTATTGCAGCAGCCTGTAATTATTGCGTATTCTTAGGTTTTACATTATGGATGATGTATGCCACGGAAACTACGAATTCACTATGACCAAGCTATCTATCATGTCATGATGCGCGGAAATTATAAGCAAACCGTGTTTTATGACGATGCTGATTATGCCTATTTCATAAAACTATTACAGCGAGCCATTAAAAAATTTAATTGTAAACTGCATCTCTATTGTTTGATGACAAATCACATTCACCTTGTTTTAGAGGTGTCTAACATTCCGATGGGTAAAATTATCCAGGCGGTAACATCCCCATTCACACGAATTTGCAACAAAAAATACGAGCGAAATGGTCATGCTTTCTCTGGCAGGCCATTGGCTAAATTGGTTTGTGATGACCTTTATTTATTAGAGCTTTGTTATTATGTGCACCGTAATCCATTAAAGGCTGGAATGGTCAATGATTTAAATGATTATCCTTGGAGTAGTCACCATGCATATCTTCAAGGTTCAGATGACTCATGGATGACAACCGCTTATGTGCAAGAGCTATTGAAACATTACATTGGTGAGAATAAATCGTATGCTGATTTTATGTCCTACCATGAGCAAATTAATGTAGAGCCAAAATTTTGTAATTTTGATGTGAATGGTGAGCTAATTATCCGCGATAGTGTGAATCACAAAATAAAATCATCGAAGAGGCTTGATTTGTCTCAATTCTCTATTGCTGAAATTATTAGTGATATTTGCAATCTGTTAGGTATATCTGAAAAAGTGTTGCGGTCAGAAGACCGGTGTCATGAAATTGTTAGGGCACGTTGTCTGGTGGTTTATTATGCATGCTATCACGGCCATTATAAATTAAAAGATATTGCCCTCGTGTTTTATCGTAACCCAGATGTGCTGAGTCGTACGATGCATAAAATTATTTGTTGCGAGAAAAATAAAGTTCAGATCGCGTATTTAAAAAATCAGGTAGAGAGTATGTTTTGGAAAAAAATAATCTCCCCAGCTAAGTAGTAGGTAGGTAATTTTTTATGCCCTGCAAAAGTTATGTTTAACACTATCAAACATAACTTTCTTTGTAGGCCATTGAAATAAAAAATAATTCCTGAGTTAGGTCTGGTATGACCCCATATGTTTTTGCGGCTAAAATTTAATTTTGCCTTCGGTACCGGCTTTCAAGCGTTCGATATTGCCCATATGTTTCCAGAAGATTAATGCTGCAATGATGAGAAGCGGTACGAAATAGGTAAAGTGGCCGAAGATCAAGCTACAGATCACGGCAGCAGTCGCCGCACTCAGTGACGCTAGTGATGCATAGCGTATTAATAACGCTACGATTACCCACACCGCAAGGCTAATGACGCCAATCCAAATATTTAAGGCAATTAATACACCCATCATTGTCGCGACACCCTTGCCGCCTTTGAACTTAAAGTAAATCGGAAAAACATGACCTACTATTGCTGCTAGCGCAACAATGCCAAGCAAAAAGCCTTCTACATGAAAAATGCGCGCAATCACAACGGCAATAACACCCTTAACAATATCACCAATGAGCACCCAGGCAGCGTCCTGCTTGCTGCCAGTACGTAATACGTTGGTAGCGCCCGCATTCCCAGAACCCACCGTACGTGGATCGGGCTTGCCAAGTAATTTGGCAATGATGATGGACATGTTGAGTGAGCCAATCAAATAGGCAATCACAATTGAGACGATAGCGGCCATAAAGATATCCCTGTGCCTTATGAGTTCATTGATGATGAAGCGATTATAGCATTAATCGCTTCACCCCATGAAGCGATTAAGGTGTCTAATCGCTTCAACACCATGTAATCCATTGATTTTTACTTAAGCCAGGTGTCGCGATAATGTTTGAGTTCATTAATCGAGTCATAGACATCTGCTAAGGCGAGATGCTCTGATTCTTTGTTAACACCATCAGCAATCTCAGGGCGCCAGCGCTGCGCAAGAATTTTAAGGGTGCTGACGTCTAAATTACGATAATGAAAATGGTCATTAAACGCCGACATGTATTTAGCAAGAAAGCGACGGTCTTGATAAATGGAGTTACCACACATTGGCGACGCATTTTGTGGGACCCATTCTTGAATGAACGCGAGTGATTGCGCCTCAGCGTCTGCTTCGGATACCGTGCTCTGCTTGACGCGTTCGGTCAGGCCTGATTTGCCGTGTTGTTTGGTACACCATTCATCCATACCATCAAGCAAGGCGTCGGATTGATGGATGGCAATCACGGGTCCTTCGGCAAGTGTATTCAGATTTGAATCCGTAATCACTGTCGCGATTTCAATAATACGATCGTGTTCGGGATCCAGGCCCGTCATTTCAAGATCGAGCCAAACTAAGTTCATTTCATTTTGAGACATGTGTGTTCCTATATCCAGTTACTTAACGCAATACCAATACCCACTGAGTTGGTACGGTGATCGTATTCAATTAAACTTTGCCCATAGCCATGGAAGTATTGCACGTACCCTTTTAATATTCCATGAATAGGGAATGAATAGTTAAGTTCAAGTGCAACACGTTGGAAGCCACTTTCGAAGGAGTTACGTAGCATCGCTGACCATTCTTGAGAGTGGTACTTGTAGGCCACTACGATTCGCTCATAGCCGAGGTATTTTCCAATATCAGGGTTATGCAAATTGCTTGATTGCGATTTAAAGATGAGGATCCAAGGTTTGATGCTTACCATCCAACGTTGGCCAGAGAACGTTAAATCAAAAAAGGCACGATTCCAGCTGCGCTCAAAGGCACCGCCACGACCATTGGATTGGTGTACGCCTCCCATGGTCATGAGCCAGTTTGGACGGAAGTGGTACGACGCATAAAGTGCGGGCTCATAGTCTGTTTCGCGGAAAAATTGGGACTTGTTATAGACCTGCCAATAGTTTAACTGCGTATAGCTCGCGCCAATACCCCAGTGTGTGCCATAGATATGCGGCCATAGCGGGAATTTGAAGCTCAGTTGTGCCTTGAACTCTTCTTTCATGATTTGTTGATTGTTAGGTGTTGGCCCTACATTTTGATAAGGGCTGGCTGTGTAATAAAACGGTAATATGTAAGTAGGTTCGTCGAAGCTTATA
>NVSS01000113.1 GCA_002732805.1 Coxiella sp. (in: g-proteobacteria) | reverse complement strand
ATCTTAAAGTGGGGCAGCGCATTCAATTAGGTATTGATGGTCTTGGTCAACAAAGCCAACAAACTGTTGCCGAAGTGTAGTCAAGATGCCTTCCTCAACGCCACATGTCGGATTGTTTATTACGTGCCTCGTTGATACGGTGCGTCCTAATATAGGCTTTGCAACCGCTAAATTGCTTGAGGATGCGGGCTGTCGTGTGACAGTGCCTACACCCCAGACCTGTTGTGGACAACCTGCGTTTAATAGCGGTGATCGCCTGAATACCATTGCCATTGCAAAACGTAACATCGCGCTGTTTGAATCATTTGATTATGTCGTCGCGCCCTCTGGCTCGTGCATGGGCACCGTCCGACAACATTACCCCACACTGTTTAAGGATGATCCCGAGTTTTTTTCACGTGCCGCCGCACTCGCCAGTCGTTGCCACGAGATTACTTCTTTTTTGACGGATGTATTGGGAATCACCCACGTGGATGCTGAATTTCCCTACCGCGTGACCTACCACGATTCCTGTGCGGGTCTGCGTGAGCTGTCCATTAAAATACAACCGCGCACCTTACTTGCCTCCGTTCGCAACCTCGAATTGATCGAGCTCAATGATGCCAACGTTTGTTGTGGGTTTGGCGGCACTTTTTGTGTCAAATACCCAGACATCTCAAATAAGATGGTGGAGGACAAAGTGACACATATTATCAACACAAAGGCAGATGCCGTACTCGCCGGTGATCTGGGCTGTATTATGAACATGGCGGGGAAATTATCGCGCCTTAATATCTCGACACCGGTGTATCACGTCACCGAAGTCTTGGCTAACATGGTGGAATAAGCATGCCACTGTCGACATCTCAATTTAAAACCCACGCACAACAGGCGTTAACTGATAAAACATTGCAGCAAGCACTTGATAAATTAAATCAAGGCTTCGTTAAAAAGCGCGCGCAGGCGGTAAAACAGTGTGATTCCTTTGATGCATTGCGTGATGACTGTGTCGCGATGAAAGATCACACCCTTGATCATCTTGACCAATACCTCCAACAATTCGAAGAACAGGTCATTGCCAATCGCGGTCACGTTCATCATGCCGCCGATGCGGCACAAGCTTGCGCCATTGCGACCGCACTTTGTGAGCGATACCAGGCAAAAAAAATCATCAAAAGCAAATCCATGCTGACCGAAGAAATAAGTTTAAATGAAGCACTCGAAAAAAACGGTTACGAGGTTGTTGAAACAGACCTAGGTGAATACATCATTCAACTGCGCAATGAATCACCGTCACATATTGTCGTTCCTGCGATGCACCTACTCAAAGAGCAAGTAGCGGATACATTTTCTAAAGCACATAGCCAACGTGACCCACAACGTGATTTATCCACACCTGAAGCCCTGCTACGTGAAGCCCGCGCCGAATTGCGCACCAAGTTTTTATCAGCCGATATCGGCATCACCGGTGCCAATGCACTCATCGCAGAAAGCGGTACCGTCGCTATCGTCAGTAACGAAGGCAATGCAGACCTTACCCAAACACTGCCTAAAACCCATATCGTGTTTGCAGGCATTGAAAAAATTGTGCCAACCTTTAAAGATGCGAGCAATATTCTGCGTCTACTGGCGCGCTCCGCTACCGGTCAGGAAATAACCTCCTACGTGACCTTTTCAACCGGTGCAAAACACCCAGACGATGCGGATGGCCCGGAAAATTTTCATATTATTCTCGTCGACAATGGACGCCGTGCCATGCTCGGTTCTGATTTTCAAGATATGTTGCGTTGCATTCGTTGTGGTGCTTGTCTGAATCATTGTCCCGTGTACCATAGCGTTGGCGGACACACCTATGGCTCTATGTATAGCGGCCCAATGGGTGCCGTTATGACACCCAGTATTTTTGGCATTGAAAATGCGACCGAACTGCCCCATGCATCTACCTTTTGTGGACGCTGTGAAGCCGTCTGCCCGATGCGTATTCCATTACCGGACATGATGCGCAAATACCGCGAACAAGCACATGAACAGCACCTAACTTCGGCTGTTTCACGATGGGGCATTGCCGGCTGGGCTTTTTTAGCAAAACGGCCACGTCTGTATACGATGCTTACATCCTTTAGTCTGCGATGCTTAGCGTTTTTTACACGTCGTAAAACAATGCTCAAACACTTACCCCTACTTAAGGGTTGGACGCAGCATCGTGATTTTCCGACACCTGCTGCACGCACCTTCCAAGCACAATGGCGCAGGAGGAAACGTGATCACTAGCACGCAGACGTTATTGGACGAGTTCATTGATAAGGCTACCCACGCACATGTGACGGTACATCGGGTGGATGACTTTCATAAGATACCACAGCTGATTGGCACCTTGGTCGATGCAGATAGTACGATTGTCAGCGCAAAAACCCAACCATTAACACAGCTCGACTGGGGGCAACATACTATCAGCGATGATATTATGGCAAGTAATGACGGCATCTCACTGACGGAAGCGCATTGTGGCATTGCCGAAACAGGGACGCTCATGATGTGTTCCAGTGCCACCTCACCGACGAGCCTAAATTTTCTGCCCTTGATTCAATTTGTATGTTTAGACACGACAAAAATCGTCGCCACCTATGAAGATGCCTGGCAGCGGGTCAATCAACAGGGCCGACTACCACGCTGTGTTAATTTTATTACCGGCCCATCGTGCACCGGCGATATCGAACAAGAAATTTTATGGGGCGCGCACGGCCCTAAAACCTTACATTTAATACTGTACCAACACCAGGAGTCACTATGACACTTAAAATAACCGACTGCATCATTAAAGATGTGCGTTTTCCTACGTCGCAAAGTCTTGATGGTTCCGATGCCATGAATCCCGATCCGGATTATTCGGCAGCGTATGTCATCCTTAAAACAAACGATGATAGCTTAAATGGGCATGGACTTACCTTTACCATTGGCCGCGGCAATGAAATTTGTGTGGCCGCCATTAAAGCGCTGTCCTATTTAGTCATTGGCCATGACGTGTCCGAGTTCACACAAAACATGGGCGCATTTTGGACCTATATGACAGGCGATAGTCAATTGCGTTGGATCGGTCCCGATAAAGGTGCCATCCACCTCGCCACTGCAGCCATCGTCAACGCGGTATGGGACTTGTGGGCTAAAGTGGAGCAGAAGCCATTATGGCGCTTAGTTGCCAATTTAACCCCCGAAGAGTTTGTGCGTTGTATCGATTTTAAATACATCAGTGATGCCATCACACCAGCAGAAGCCTTAACACTTCTCAACAAACACGCGCCAACGAAAGCACAACGTATCGCGCAGCTGGAACAAACGGGTTACCCTGCGTATTCAACATCGGCCGGTTGGTTGGGCTATTCGGATGAAAAACTACGTCGCCTCTGTCAGGAGCTCGTCGACCAAGGTTGGCAGCATGTTAAACTCAAAGTCGGAAGTAACCTTGATGATGATATTAGACGTTGCCGTATTGCACGTGAGGTCATTGGCCCCGATCGCAAATTAATGATTGATGCCAATCAAAAGTGGGATGTTGGACCTGCCATCGAGTGGTTACAACACTTGAAACAGTTTGACCCGTGGTGGATTGAAGAGCCCACCAGTCCCGATGACGTGCTTGGACATGCCGCCATTCGCCAAGCAATTGCACCGATGCGTGTCGCTACCGGTGAACATTGCCAAAACCGCATTCTCTTCAAACAATTTATGCAAGCAGAGGCCTTTGACGTCTGCCAAATTGACAGCTGTCGCTTAGGCGGTGTGAATGAAGTATTAGCCGTCTATCTCATGGCCGCTAAATTTAATATTCCCGTCTGCCCACACGCTGGCGGTGTTGGCTTATGCGAATACGTCCAGCATTTATCAATGATTGACTTTGTTTGTATTTCTGCAACGACACAAGACCGTGTAATTGAATACGTCGACGAACTGCACGAACATTTTTGTTACCCCGTTACTATGCAACAAGGCCATTATATGCCGCCCACGGCGCCCGGTTACAGTATTGATATCAAACCTGAATCATTAGTGGATTATGAATTTCCTAACGGAACTAAATGGAGAGAATTAAATGACCCGAATAAAACAACGTCAAGTCGGACAAACGCCACTGTATGTGACTGAACTCGGTTTCGGTGCTGCCTCAATCGGCAACCTGTATAAAGAAACCCGTGATCTAGAAGCCCGGGATGTCCTTAATAAATGCTGGGAATTAGGCATCCGTTTTTTTGATACCGCACCGGAATACGGCCATGGCTTAGCCGAACGGCGCATGGGCGATGCACTACGCCAATTTCCTGCTGACGATTACGTGTTGTCGACAAAGGTGGGGGACATGCTTTACGCACAACCTAATGCAAAACCACCTGAAAATAAATTCATTAATAAACTCAATTTCTTCTTACGCCATGATTACAGCTATGACGGCATTATGCGCTGTTTCGAAGACAGCATGCAACGCCTAGGACTGAGCGCAATTGATTTATTACTTATTCATGACCTCGATAGCATCATTCATCAACCTGATGTGTTTGAATCGCATTTTAAAACGTTCGTTGACAGCGGCTATAAAGCCCTCGAAGTATTACGTGCTAGCGGTGCTGTTAAGGCTATTGGACTGGGCATTAAACAATGGGAAGTCTGTGAGCGCGCCATGCAAACAGGACAGTATGATTGTTTTATGCTGCAGGGAAATTATACGTTGCTTGAGCAACCCGCACTCGACACCTTTTTACCGCGCTGTGTCAAAGAACACGTGTCTGTCTTTATTGCAGGACCCTTTGGTTCGGGTATTTTAGCAACCGGCCCTGTTAAAAATGCACATTTCCATCATCAACAAGCAGATCCACAGACGTTGCAACGTGTAACGCAAATGCAGGCCGTGTGCAATGAATTCAATGTGCCGCTTGCTGCTGCTGCCATCCAGTTCCCATTGATGCACCCGGCGATCAGCTCCGTGGTCATTGGCAGTCGCTCTGCCGACCGCATGCAGCAAAATGTGAATTATTACCATACGGATATCCCTGCGGAACTGTGGTCCGCATTGAAAGCAAAAAATATCATACCTGAAGGAGCACCTTGTCATGATCATCGACGCACATCAACACTTTTGGACGCTTGATACCGGCTTCTATAATTGGATTACGCCGGAGATGACCGTGCTTAATCGCAATTATCAGCCAGACGACTTGATGCCCACCCTGACAAAAAATAACGTGGGCAGTACGATCTTAGTGCAAGCAGCGCCCCTCATTGAAGAGTCTAAACTATTGCTCAGTATCGCTGAGCAGTATAACGTTGTGAAAGGCGTTGTAGGCTGGATTGATATGGAATCTGCAACAGCCGCTGACGACATTGCACAATTCGCCATTCATCCTTTATTTCGTGGCATACGCCCCATGATCCAGGATATCCAGGATGATGAATGGATTCTTAAAAAGGAACTCGCGCCAGCATTTGAGGCCTTACAACAACAGGCACTGTGCTTCGATGCGCTTGTGTTTCCGCGGCATTTACGTCACCTTATGACGCTGGTTGCACGCTATCCTCAGCTGCCAATTGTAATTGATCATATTGCTAAACCCGCGATCGCTAAAAGAGCGCTTATTGAATGGCGCGCAGTCTTACGTGAACTCGCACAAGCACCGTCCGTCTATTGTAAACTGTCCGGCTTACTCACAGAAGCCGGCGCCCAATGGACGAATGATTGCATTTATCCTTATATGGACGTGGTTTTTGAGTGCTTTGGAACGGAACGTGTCATTTGGGGAAGTGATTGGCCCGTGCTGTTAAGCAATAGCAGCTATGAGACGTGGCTTACCTTATGCCAAGGTTATGTGGACACACACTGCGCCTATGCCGCGATGGATATCTTTGCAGGTAATGCACAACGTTTTTATCGTTTAAATACTAAGGTGCCAGATGATAATACCAAACAGCTCTATACCACACGAGATAGGTTAGTGAATGATTGACACCCTCCGTAACTGGGTAATATTTTCCACATAATGCAATCGGGGGAGGGGATCAGAAGTGTCTATTTGCTGTAAAATTAATATCGGTCTATTATCTTCGGTCGCCGGAATGGTCATCGGTGCACTTTGTTCTGAGCCTATTTGTGATACGAATCATTCGCAGAATACGACCGCTAATACCACGCACCCCCAAAATGAGGCCACCTTATCGAGTGGTAATATCAAATGCATTCTCACCTGTATGGCCGTTGGCGCAATAATAGGTGCTGCTACTCCCTCACTAGTAAGGCACATATTCTTTAGATCAAAGAAATCTGAGACAGAAATGGAGACCACGCTCCTAACAAGGGGATCTCAAAAAACCACCCTTAATTAATCCATGTGAAACACTTCTTCTATTTGTGTCCACCACTGATCGGGGTCGGCCCCGGGTAATTGCTCTTGCAACGGATTAGTGTGTGCCCACCATTGTTGTGTAATAGGTGCATCGGCAACTTTCTGCATATCACCTGCGTAATCATCACCGTGGTATTCAAGATAACCAAATAATTTATTATCGTGTAAATAAATCGAATAGTTTTTTACATGATTGCGACGCAGTATATCTATAATATCCGGCCACACCGCCGCATGGAGTTTTTTGTATTCGTCTACTTTATCCGGCTTAATACCGATCACCATCGCATAACGTTTCATACTTTTTTCACCCACTGGCCTGTAACGGCAGGCTCATTGCTATCATTACGCCCTGACTCCTCCGTCGTATGACACGCGCCTACAAAGGTGCAATACCTCTCATACGAGCTCGCCTCAGGCACAAATACAAGACCGGCCTTTCCTGTCATTGCTGCACGCTGACTCAAACGATCAGTCTCAGCAGCGATACCGGTCTTACCATGATGCGCCATCAACGCTGCGAGATACGCCCGTACTGACATAATTTTCCATGATTCAGCTGTCAACCAGGCCGCACGATACAGCACCGCGATCAGCTGCCAAGGTAACGCCATACGACCTGGATCAACTTTTTGTTTTGGAAACCTACCATCCCTGCTCATGTGCACTCCTCCTAAGAAACTTGTACCGAAGACGATGTTAGCGTATCTTCTTGGGATGGTAAAGCGCCCGCTCACAATCTATCAACAATTACGTGCCGATGGCACGATAGCAGCTGACGCACAACAATTGTCTGCGGTTACCCTGCTTGATGTACTCTTCAACACCCTTGAATCACCCAAAAAATCATTATTCGGACGCTTCAAAAAATCAAAACCGGCAAAAGGCCTTTACCTGTGGGGCTCGGTGGGTATTGGCAAAACATTCTTGATGGATTTATTTTATGACTGCCTCACAATACCCAAGCGTCGCATCCATTTTTTTGCCTTTATGCTTGATGTTCATCGACAACTGAATCAACAACAAGGTCAAAAAGATCCACTTAAACTTATTGCCGACAAAGTGACGCAAGATATAAACGTTCTCTGCTTCGATGAATTCTTCGTAACCAATATTGCGGACGCAATGATCTTAGGCGAATTATTTAAATTATTGTTTGACCGTGGCATTGTATTGGTTGCTACGTCTAATGTCGCCCCCGATGATCTTTATAAAAACGGATTACAACGCGAACGCTTCTTGCCTGCTATTGAGGCCTTGAAAACACATACGGACGTTATTCATTTGGCAAATCACCACGATTATCGCCAACTACACGACAAACCTGCTGCGGTGTATTTTTTCCCGCTCGATGATTATAATGAGCAGGCCATGCAACACGCGTTTGAATATTACTCGGACAGTACCACATCGCAACCTCAATCACTCACACTCAATGACCACACATTTCCCGTTATTGCCAAGCATCAAGGAATTTTATGGTGTCTGTTCACTGAACTCTGTG
>NVSS01000112.1 GCA_002732805.1 Coxiella sp. (in: g-proteobacteria) | reverse complement strand
CAATTGGTTGCGCTTGAGGCGCCGCCATCTTAAATTGAAGCACAAATTGCTTTTCATTCAGTATTTCAATCGTATGTGTTAACGAGCTAAATTTCGGCTTTAAGCTAAATATGAAAACAAGCGCTGCGCACATAAGTTGTGCTTTATTTGTAAGCGATGCGCTTTCTAACGTAATAGATATCTTCCCGTTATTAGAGATTATGACAATCTGATCATTGATGGCTTGCAATAAATAATTACTTAATGCAATCCTGCTATTTTCTTGGGGGCTGAGCGGACCATCGGAAATATAATGTTTTACGGGCTTAAGTACATAAGGTCTCTCTGGGGGATTATAACTAGAAACGCTATTATGTTGGCCCGAGAAAAAAGTCTGTATGGGCGGAACGTCGCGTGCTGCTTGCATCGAACTGCTTATCATCATGTGTTTATTAGTATGAACCAGAATTAGATTGCTCAGGCCATGCCCCTTTAAAAGCATACACAGCCTTTCATAGGGTTGCTTTTGAGGCGCCGCCATCTTAAATTGGAGCACAAATTGTTTTGCATTCAGTATGTTAATCGTATGTGTTAACGAGCTAAATCCTGGCTTTAATCTCAATATGCAAACAAGCATTGCGCACATAAGTTGTGCTTTTGTGGTAAGCGAGTCGCTTTTTAACTTAATAGACACCTTCCCGTTATTAGAGGTTCCGGCAAGCTGATATTTGATAGCGTGCAATAAATAATTACTTAATGCAATCCCGCTATTTTCTTGGGGTCTGATCTGAGCATCAGGAATATAATGTTTTACGAACTTAAGTACATATGAGGCAGTTACCTCTTTCGGCGGGTTTTCAAAATGCATACGGACATAAATTGAATTATCGTGGGCACATCTAACTCCTTCTACATCTAACTTAAACCCTTCCGCATTTTCAATATAGCACAACCATAAATTTAATGATTTTATCGCATCTTTCAAATGTATCCACCTAGGGACAGGCAAAAAAAATAAAAAGGCGTTGTCTTTTACTGCAACACCATTTATTACGCTTTCTGCCGCAGTGAAAGGCGGATTAATTCCCTTACCTGTAGTGATACCGTAATCTCTTCCAAGCTGCTCGACTTTTTTCTCAAATAGAACGCCCATTGGGTCTGATTTATCTATTCCTGCCCCATAACTGTTTCGCGTCATCTTCTTACCCCCATAGCTATTATTAACGCGATCATTTTATCTTTTTTATTGAAAAAATAAAGAGAAATATGAGAATAAGCATCAGTTCCGATGACGCTTGCAACGTTCCTTTTTTTGATCCGTTAACCCATTGAATTCGCCAAAACTAACGCCTAATGTGCTTCATCCCAATTTTTACCGACGCCCGTATCCACGATGAGTGGCACTGATAACTCTGTCGCGTGCTCCATATGATGAATAATTTGCGCCTTGGCTGTCTCAAGGTCGCCTTCAGGAATTTCAAAGATCAGCTCATCATGTACTTGTAATAACATGCGTACATTAAGGTCGCTCTGCTTAATCCACTGATCAACCGCCATCATCGCGCGTTTAATGATATCAGCCGCCGTGCCTTGTAGCGGTGCATTGACTGCTGCACGTTCAGCACCACGTTTACGGTGGATATTGGAACTGTGAATTTCAGGTAAAAAGACACGACGCCCAAATAATGTTTCGACGTAACCGTGTTTTTCAGCAAATTCACACGCCTGTTTCATATAAGCTTGCACGTTTGGATAACGTTCAAAATAAACGGCCATGTGTTCTTCCGCTTCTCCACGTTCAATACCTAACTGACGCGCTAAGCCAAACGCCGACATGCCGTACATCAAACCAAAGTTAATCGCCTTAGCGCGACGCCTTAATTCAGAGGTCACTTCGTCAAGCGGCACACCAAATACTTCGGCGGCCGTTGATTTATGCACATCTAACCCATTTTCAAACGCATGTACCAAACCCGGATCTTTAGATAAGTGTGCCATAATACGTAATTCAATTTGTGAATAATCTGCTGATAGCATCACCATGCCCGGCGCGGGTATAAACGCTTGACGAATTTTACGCCCTTCTTCTGTGCGCACTGGAATGTTTTGTAAGTTAGGGTCACGCGATGATAGGCGCCCTGTCGACGTACCTGTTTGATTGTAATTCGTGTGCACACGACCCGTTCTAGGATCAATTTGTAACGGTAGCTTATCCGTATAGGTTGATTTTAACTTGGTTAGTGAGCGGTACTCTAAAATAAGCTTCGGTATGGGATAGTCTAACGCTAATTCACTCATCACACTTTCGGCTGTTGATGGTTGGCCTTTTGGCGTTTTCTTTAAAATAGGCAATTCGAGCTTTTCAAATAATATTTTCTGTAATTGTTTCGGTGAGTCCACATTAAACTCTTCACCCGCCATCTCAAAAATTTGTTTTTGTAAAGACCCAGCACGTGCGGCCAATTCGATACTTTGCTTGCCCAGCATCTGCGCATCAATCAGCACACCCTTGCATTCCATCTCCACTAAGATGGGCATTAAGGGTTGCTCGATATCATCTAATACAGTTTTCAGGGTGGGCACCGCTTCCAGCTCTTGTTTAAATACATCGTGCAATTGTAGGGTCACATCCGCATCTTCAGCGGCATAATCTCCAGCAATCGTGACATCAATTTGATTGAACGTGAGCTGTTTAGCGCCTTTGCCCGCAACTTCCTCAAACTTAATTGTTTTATGATCCAAGAACTTCAGTGCCAGTGTATCCATATCGTGGCGCGTCGTGACATTGTTTAGTACGTAGGATTCGAGCATGGTGTCACACATCGGTGCCGTTACCTCAATGCCGTAATGTTTAAGCACTTTAAGATCGTATTTTAAATTTTGCCCGACGATTGTTTTTGTCGGATCATTTAATAACGGTTTTAATTGATCCAATACCCAGTCACGGTCTAATTGTACGGGCGCATCCAAACAATCATGCATTAACGGTACATAAGCCGCTTCACCCGGCGCCGTGGCAAATGACAATCCTACCAGTTGCGCCTTCATGCTATCAATGTTCGTTGTTTCCGTATCAAATGCAAACACGTCCGCCTGACGTAATTTATCCAGCCAGGTTTCAAATAAGGTTTTATCAAGCACCAAATCATAGTGCGTTTCTTTTTTAACCGGCTGCTCGGTCGTGCCCTTTTTTAATTCTTTCAACCAATTGCGGAATTCAAATTCAGTGAACAAATCAATCAATGCCGCTTCGTTCGGCGCCTGCACTATTAACTCCGCCGGCTGCTGCTCCATCGGCACATCGAGCCTGATCGTGACCAACTCACGCGTTAAGGGGATTTTTGGGATAAATTCACGTAGGTATTCGCCCACCTTACCTTTAATCTCATCCGCATGAGCAACAATGTTATCCAACGTCTCGTATTGCGCCAGCCATTTTGCCGCTGTTTTCGGTCCCACTTTGGGCACACCGGGAATATTGTCTGACGTATCGCCAATCAACGTCAGGTAATCAATGATCTGACTCGGTGTCACTCCAAATTTTTCTTTAACACCCGCAATGTCCATCGTTTTATTCGACATGGTGTTGATCAGTGTTGTTTTATCTGTCACCAATTGTGCCATGTCTTTATCGCCCGTCGATACAACGGTGTGTATGTTGTCTTTTTCCGCTTCGGTGACCAGCGTACCAATCACATCATCCGCCTCCATGTTATCAACGATGATTAACGGAAAGCCCATCGCGCGAATGGCGTCGTGTAAGGGTTTTATCTGTGACTGTAATTCGTCGGGCATCGCATCACGGTTCGCTTTGTATTCTTTATACAATTGATTGCGAAATGAACCGCCCTTAGGGTCAAAAATAACCGCCAAATAATCCGGCTGATAATCATCCGCCAGTCGCTTCAACATATTCAGCACACCATAAATAGCACCTGTCGGCTGGCCCGTGGCCGTCGTCAGCGGTGGCATGGCATGATAAGCGCGAAATAAATACGATGAACCATCAACAAGAACTAAAGTGCGTGGTGAAGACATGAGCGAATCCCGATAAATTGAACCCGCGCAGCATAGCACACCTTACGTTATGGATAAATGCACAGAGCACCGACCTGTGCTATTCTGACTCAACTGGTCTAATACAAATAAGGAGATCATATGATTAAACAATTAACAGTCGGTCTTTGCACCATCATCTTGGTAGGAACGTGTTTGACTGCAACAGCTGCCAAAATGACAGTGAGGGCACATACAGCAAGTTTCGCCCAAGTATGTGCCAACAAAAATTGCACCGGCTACTGCAATGCACATTTTGCAGAACTGGAGCCCACTCTGAGAGAGGTGTGCGATAATGACCCTATAATCACCGACAAAAACGGATGCAAACACCTAAGCTATGTGAAATCACTGGCGTGCAAAGATGCATGTGGTGGGTGCAAAAAAGGCTAAGGCGTGCTTCATTTTACTTAAAAAAAAGAGTTATGCCGTAAGACATAACTCTTTGTGAATAGCAGTGACGCTTAGCTACACGTAACCGGGTCACCTTTGCAATTACTGACAAACGCAGTCAAATCTGAAACGCAATCTGCTTCTGACACGCCCACAGGCAAGCAGTCACCATTCGTACAATTTGCACTTCCTATGCTGTTTGTCGCCATCAAATGACAACCAAACGCTTCATGGTGAGCACCTTTCATCGTTTCATTTTCAATGTCGCCTCGTCCACAACCCGGGGGTGCAAAAGCCATTTCACCTTTTTGACACTCCACAACGGCAGACGCTAGAAAACATTGTCCCCAGGTGTCATCCGTTGTTCCTAAATTAGTGACAGCGGGTCGCGTTCCCCCACTAAAAGCAGATGGCGGGTTATTTGTACAATCATAACCATCGCCTGAAGCAAAAGCGAAAGCAGATGCTGCAAGCAACACCGCACATGTTGTTAATCGAATTAGTTTCATCGTATTATTTCCTTATTTGTTTATTTATTTAAACACGTCGGCAGACAAAATTTGTCCTTACCAACCGCAGGATCAACTACCTCCTCCACACACCCTACAAGCTCATGACCTCTATTCACAAAAAGTTGACGCAATGGGTCATTTAACCACAGCGCCTTCTCAAGCCAATTACCCGTCACTGGAAACGCTGTTTCTGTACTGCGATCATCGGATAAGCAACCTATATTTAAAGCGGCCATATAACAAAATGCCATAGCGAATGGAATAACATACTCAAGTGGCCCCGCCCACTGCGTAACAAAAGCGGTATAAGGCGCATCTTCTAAATTCGTAGCAGCGCCAAAGGTATCGATGATTTCACTCACCAAGGCTAGGCTCATCATTGCCCCGCATGCTGCAAGCTGCATACATAACCGCAATATAAACCCTACCACAGTAGAAGGATTAACAATAGAGCGTGTCTGTGTTCTGACAAGCGCTGTTGTCGAACTCATTAACGGGGCGCCTTCCTCAGCATTAAGTTGGACCGCTCCTTGAGCGCCTGCTTTTTTTCGTGGATTAAAAGAATTCAACCCCAAAATGACGCCTTCTGCAAGCTGCCTCGTTAAAATACTGGCTGTGAAAATGATAGCCAAGGTGCCATATTCAAGAACCCATGTGCCTGTCGCTTCTGTATGTATGCCGGGCGCCATATAATAAGTATTTTCAGCTAGATCCGTACCAACCGCAGCCCCCTTTGGGCAAAAGTGCCAAGCAGCGCCGAAAATTGCTAATGCTTCTACCACCGTAGGCATACGCACCTGACTCAACACACGTGGCTTTCCTAGTGTCTCCAAACCACCCCAAAACGCATCCTTCAAACCCATATCATCTCCCATACATGCTTATGCTTCTGCATATTATATTAATTTCACTGAAATTCAGACAAGACCAAGAACCATATCACTTTTTAGTACAAAAGCAACTTTCGCCACGCTTGGGACATTATGTCACTTGTTATCGCGCGCCTTGCTTATTTAAAAAACAAATTTTAGGTAACATGTTCGGTGCCAGCTACCATTCGGTGCCAGGTGCCATTTGTATACAAGTATTCAAAGGGTACCTGGCACCGAATGGTAGCTGGCAGCAAAAAATGCTAGTATGCGTGATCACTTTACGGCCACGGAGTAGCTATGCATAAAAGATCCATTTCGTCAGTTTCGTTATTATTTGCGTCCGTTAGCGCTATATTAGGTTCGGGGTGGTTATTCGCCGCGTTCTATACTGCGCAGTTAGCCGGACCCGGTGCGTTCTTAGCATGGATCCTCGGTGGCGTTGCCGTCATCGTCATTGCCTTCACCTACGCTGAAATCAGCGCAATGATCCCCATCGTTGGCTCTACCGCACGCATCCCTCGTTATACCCACGGCACGTTTGTCAGTTATCTGTATTCATGGATTATTTGGCTGTCCTACATCGCACTCGCACCAACCGAAGTTCAAGCCGTTATTCAATACCTCGATTATTTTTTCCCGCACTTAACCTTTGCTGGCGGCGGCCTCACCGATACCGGCTATATGACGGCAGGTATTTTAATGTTAGCCATGACCACCTTGAATTTATTTTCGATACGCTGGCTCATTCGCTGTAACAATGTATTTACCGTGCTTAAAATTGTATTGCCGGTCTTTCTATGTTTAGTGTTAATCTCGCTGTATTTCACACCGGCCAAATTATTCCACCCACAACACAGCAAATTTTTGGCCTATGGCATGCATGGCGTCTTATCCGCTATTTCAACCGGCGGTATTGTGTTTGCGTTTAATGGATTTAAACAAGCCTGCGAAATGGCGGGTGAAGCAAAGAATCCTGCACGCTCTATCCCCTTCGCGGTTGTCGGTTCAATCTTAATTTGTTTAGTCGTTTACTTATTGCTACAAACCGCACTGTTCAGCGCATTGACCCCCGCCAACCTCAAGCATGGCTGGGCACATTTGTCGGTCCCGGGTGACGGCAGCCCCTTTGCCGGCATCGTGCAACAAAGCAACCATTTATGGCTGATGCCCATTTTATATGTCGGTGCGATCGTAGGACCGTTAGCGGCGGGCTTAATGTATATTTCAAGTTCAGCACGTTCTTTGTTTGCGATGAGTAAAAATGACTACTTGCCCAAATTTTTTGAAGCACGCAATAAGCACGGCCACCCGTGGGTTGCAGTTATCGCTTGTTTTCTAGTCGGCATGTTAACCTTTGCCCCCTTACCGGGCTGGAAAAATATGATTAGCTTCCTCGCCTCATTGATGGCCGCAAGCTACGTCATTACGCCCGTGTGCTTGCTCGCGTTACGTAAACAAGTCCCCGACTATGAACGCCCCTTAAAACTACCCTTTGTCACTATCTGGGCAACCGTTGCCTTTTATTTTTGTAACCTGTTAAGTTATTGGAGTGGCTGGTACATTATTTCTAAATTAGATATTTGTTTAGTGGCGAGTCTTGTTTTACTGTTTGCTTACCATTACGGGACCGAACGTGGCCGCCTGTTACACCTCGACTTCAAAACCTCCGTCTGGATATGGCCTTATTTTTCAGGCATGGCCCTGATTTCATACCTCGGCAGCTTTGGTGGTGGTCGAAATATCATTCCCTTTGGTTGGGACATGGTGGTGTTGTTTGTCTTTAGCTGCGTCATTATGTGGCTTGCCGTTAAGTATTGCCTGCCGGCTGAAAAAACAAAACGCTATCTGGATAAATTAAAACATCTGCAGGAAACACATTGATGAGCCTGTCTAAAGAACATGTTGTAAAGGCGTTCAAGCGACTCGAACACCGCGACTTTAAGACATTTTTTGAGGACTATGTCGACGACCAAGTGGGTTCCCAATAAAGATCATCGTTTTATTAAGCGAGTGACAAAACCAATGATGGGTTTTAAAGAATTCCATTCGGCACATGCGACGCTGATAGACATCGAGCT
>NVSS01000111.1 GCA_002732805.1 Coxiella sp. (in: g-proteobacteria) | reverse complement strand
AAAAAGTGACCGGGAAGAAAAATGGTATCACCAGCTTTGAATGGACAGCCACCACAAAATATACGGTCGGCAAGAAAACCTACTCAAAACCATTCTATGGCCAATCACTTCAATTAGATGGCTCTAACGTCGCTGTTGGTGTTTTTAATAATGGCTTCTGTAAAGGTAACTTTTCTGTACTTAAGCACCCGCCAACACCGCCGCATAAAAAATAACGATGAATCAGTACCTGGCGCCATTTGGTGCCAGGGACCGAATGCTGTTATGTTATTAGTTCATTAGCACGGTTGCCTGCAAAACAATCACGGGCGACAAACAGGGTCACATTCGTCGTTACTCTTAATCGTTATGAACATCTTTGAGGGCGGGGGTGTATTCACACCGCCGTTCATTAATCGCTAAATTTGCGAAACCTGTTTGATTTTTTTCACATACATTAATAAGATAGACACCGCTGCCGGCGTCATGCCTGAAATACGCCTTACTTGCGCAATTGTAATGGGGCGCACGTCTTTAAGCTTTTGTCTTACTTCATTCGACAGGCCCTTTACAGCGTCATAATCAATATCGTCTGGGATTTCGGTTTTCTCATAACGCTTCAGGCGCTCGATATCACTACGTTGTCGCTCGATGTAACCCTGGTATTTAGCTTGTATCTCAACTTGCAATGCCACATCAGCATCGGTCACGGCAGGGCCGAATCCCGGCAAAGCCATCAACGCTGTATACGTGACTTCGGGACGGCGCATTAAATCGATGCCATTATATTCACGCTCGATGGCTTGACCAAATGCTTTTTCGAAAGCCTCGGCGGCTGGCGTGTTTGGATGAATAAATTGTTTTTTAACGCGCGCTGTTTCTAATTCAATTCCCGTACGCTTTTGTGAAAAGTGCTGGTAACGTTGTTCGTCTACACAACCGAGATCAAACCCTTTTTGCGTCAAACGTAAATCAGCATTGTCTTCGCGTAATAATAACCGGTACTCCGCGCGCGAGGTAAACATACGATACGGCTCTTGGGTGCCGTTAGTCGTGAGGTCATCAATTAAAACACCCATATATGCCTGGTCGCGCGTGGGTGACCAAGTAGGCTTGCCTTGAATTTTCAGTGCTGCATTTAAGCCAGCAATAAGTCCTTGCGCCCCCGCTTCTTCATAGCCCGTCGTGCCGTTTATCTGACCGGCAAAATATAAGCCGGCGATGAATTTCGTTTCAAGCGATGGCTTTAAGTCACGCGGATCAAAATAGTCATATTCAATCGCATAACCGGGTCTCAATATATGACACCGCTCTAATCCAGCAATACTGTGCACAAAATCTTGCTGTACCTCAAACGGTAAGCTCGTTGAAATACCATTAGGGTATACCTCATGGGTATCCAAGCCTTCGGGCTCAATAAAAATCTGGTGTGAATCACGCTCAGCAAAACGCACCACTTTGTCTTCAATAGAAGGACAATAACGCGGGCCTACGCCTTCGATATTGCCGCTATACATTGCCGAGCGGTTAATGTTTTCTTGAATAATGGCATGTGTTTTTGCATTGGTGCGCGTTAGGTGGCAACTCACTTGGCGCGGATGGTCTGCTACCGATCCCAGGTACGACATTACCGGACACGGCGTGTCCCCTGGCTGCTCTTCCAATTTACTGTAATCAATCGTACGCCCATCAATGCGTGGCGGCGTGCCTGTTTTTAAACGTGCGACACGAAACGGTAAATCACGTAAGCGTTCGGCAAGTTTTATTGAGGCAGGATCGCCCGCGCGTCCACCGGCATAATTGTCGGGGCCAATATGAATCTTTCCGCCTAAGAATGTTCCCACCGTTAGCACAACAGCAGGCGCATAAAACTTTAGCCCCATTTGTGTAACAACACCAACAACATGGTCGTCATCATCCACAATCAAATCGTCGACCGCTTGTTGGAAAATTTTAAGGTTGGGTTGGTTTTCAAGTGCGTTACGTACAAACGCCTTATACAAGACGCGGTCCGTCTGTGCCCGTGTAGCGCGCACTGCAGGGCCTTTACGCGAGTTCAAGACACGAAACTGAATACCGGCATGATCTGCGGCCTGCGCCATAATGCCGCCTAGCGCATCGATTTCACGCACCAGGTGACTCTTACCAATACCACCAATCGCTGGATTACAGGACATTTGTCCCAGCGTCTCAATATTGTGGGTGAGCAATAGGGTATTAGCCCCCATGCGCGCAGACGCTAGCGCCGCTTCGGTACCGGCATGGCCGCCACCGACGATAATCACCTGATATGTCTGATCTTCTTTTTTCATAGGGGAGGGATTGTATCATAATGACACGAGACTGCACACGGCAGCCTCAACTTATTGCTTTTAAAGTATATATTATAGAGGCGTCCGACCAAACACGCTGGGGAACTGCTTCCTGATGCCACTGTCTCACCTGCTGCGGCCCCTCTTTTGAAGTGCTCCTCCTTGAGCAGCCACTGTTTGACTCAAAAATCGAATTACCGAGTCTTTTATAATGCCCCGCTAAATTTAAAGGGAGCGTAGGGCGCTCAAATCACAACATTTGTGTAAGATTTGCATCTTATTTGAGCGGCTGATAGTCTAGTAGGCATGACTATGCAACACGGAAGTTATTTAATGCGATGGTGCGTGTTGGTATTGTAAGTGTTGACACAGCACACACAAGGAGAAGGATCAATGAAATACGCAACGTTGATGGCGGGCGCCATTATATTATCAACCAGCGCCGCCACACAGGCGAGTCCACAGGGGCTGTGCCCACCACCCGGCTCAGACTACGTTATCGCGACGGATACATGCCACGCCGACGCACCGAAGCCGACCAGCCTCCGATGGCAATTTTGGACGTGCAGAACGGGGGCATTTATAAGATACGGGAACAATCCCAGCCGCAGCAGCGGCCTGGGGTCCCAGCCGGAGTGGTTTACAATCACGTCCGTGCATCAGACCGATGCTGTAAGGGGGTGTAAGTACTTATGCGAAGCGGGCTGGTATAAATACCCCAAGCAACCCGTATGGAACTGCGGACCGATCTGGAAGCCGAGTGTGCGGACTACTACCAGAAGAATCACGTGACGCTTGGGATTATCCCAAATCCCGCCAACGGGACCTTCGAACAGCGCATGTGCATGACCTATTGCAAGAACCGTACCAGCTGGGCGCCACCACAGCGTCCGCGCGGCCTAGGCGTAACGCCCTCGCTCATGTGCGGGTGACATGGTGCGGCTCCCGGGCGATTCTTCTGTAGAACTGCATCAGGCATAACAATCGCACCCTTGTACATCTAAGAGCAGTCGTTGAAAGATCGTTGTGGTTTTAACAAACGCGTAACAGCGTCGTGAGGCCGCTTTACTTTGGTTATTTAGCCCATCGACACACACTCTACTTTTTCTACCTTTAAAATAATTGGCGATGTAAGGTTGGTACTTCTTAAGCGTCTTGATCGGTGTATCAAAGCACGAAAGCTCACTATTGAACTTTGCGACCCCTGACTCTCAATTGCTATGGGTGTTGAATATATGGGTGAGATTAATTGCAAGTGATGTGCTTTTTTTAATAATGGAGTACTAGGTACGCTTCTTCTTTTTAAGGTAGTGGGAATAAAATGCAGTTCTATTTTTAGTGCACGAGGAGACCCCGCAGCCCTTAGAGCCTGGGCACTGATGAACGGAGCACCACATACGCTTTGGTGTCGCCCTATTATAAGCGCCCGCCACAGGTACAACCAGGTCCGGAACAGTACGTAGGAGATAAGAACAGTAGCGGCTAATCGGCTTATTAGTATAAGCAGAGGTATAGCTGGCCTTTTTATGGGGTGCTAATTCGGCAGATACACACCAGAAAAAACAGATTATCCATTAATATCCTATTCGTTGATTACATCTTATGAACTTATGATTATGAGCGGCACATATGATATCAGGCGCTAACAGAGTACTCAGCTTGATTGGCTATAGGTCTCTGTCACTTTCCAATACAAAACTCAGAAAATATTTTTCCGAGTAAATCGTCGGTAGTGAACGTACCTGTGATTTCGCCCAGCGCATCGCTCGCCTGGCGTAACTCTTCGGCTAAGAGCTCGTGCGCTTTCGTCTGTTGATAAATACGAACACCGCGCTCTATTGCATCGCAGGTGCGATCGAGTGCGTCGAGGTGACGACGTCTTGCGATAAAGGTTGAGGATTCCGCTGACTGAAATCCAACCGCGTCCTTTATCGCTTGTTTTAGCGCCTCTATGTTTTTACCGTGTTTTGCTGATATACAAACGCCCGACGTAACGGCGGACGGTAATAAATCAATTTTATTTTGCACCTTAATAACCGGGATATTTTGAGGAAACACGAACGGCTCAGGCGCCTCATGCGTGACATCATTAATCCATAAAATTAAATCGGCTTTTTCGATCTCGGCATACGCGCGTTTCACACCTTCTTGTTCAATCGCATGATCCGTATCGCGCAGCCCGGCGGTATCGATAATATGCAACGGCATGCCGTCAATATTAATTTGTTCGCGCAACACGTCGCGCGTCGTGCCTGCGATTTCCGTAACAATTGCACGTTCCTTGCCGCTTAAACAGTTTAATAAACTCGATTTTCCAGCATTTGGCGCCCCCGCAATCACCACATTAATACCGGCTTGTAATAACGCGCCCTGGCCCGCGGTTTTACGAATGACAGTGAGTTGCTCTAATGTGCCTTTTAGTTTTTCAATGATATCGTGCTCAGCGATGAAGTCGATATCTTCATCGGTAAAATCAATAGCGGATTCAATAAACATACGAATCTGAACGAGCTGTTCCAGTAAGGTATTAATGGCATCTGAAAAATCACCTTGCAGTGAGCGCATTGCGGATTGCGCCGCTTGTGTGGTCGTTGCGTTAATCAAATCAGCCACGGCTTCGGCTTGGACCAAGTCCATTTTATCGTTGAGAAAAGCACGCTCACTAAACTCGCCCGGGCGTGCCATACGTGCGCCGCTATCCAGCACAAGTTTAAGCAGCTGGTCGCTTACCACCGGCCCGCCGTGCCCTTGTAATTCGACAACGTCTTCGCCTGTAAATGAATGCGGGCCCTTAAAATAAATAGCGAGGCCTTCATCAACCACCTTGTTATCAGGCGTCATAAAAGCGCAAAAAACCGCTTCGCGCGGTGGTAGTTTTTTCTGAGTGATGTGTTCGGCAATCGTAAGTGCCTTGTTGCCAGAGAGTCGTACAATCGCCACACCGCCCATTCCCGGCGGTGTCGCAATTGCGGTTATCGTGTCACGCGTCATTTTTTCTTTTTGGCTATTTTGTCGCGCTTTTTATACTTTTCCTTTTTCGGATCATACGTCCGTAATACGTACCATTGGTGCCCGATTGATAATAAGCTATTCGTTAGCCAGTACAACACTAATCCTGCTGGGAACCATAAGAACATCACTGTAAACATGATCGGCATGAACATCATGACTTTCGCTTGTGTGGCATCCGGTGGTGCGGGGCTCAATTTTTGTTGTGCAAACATCGATGCACCCATCAATATCGGCAAAATATAGAAGGGATCACGAACGGATAAATCATGAATCCACCAGATCCACGGCGCTTGGCGTAACTGCACGCTCTCAATCAATACATAATACAAGGCGAAAAACACCGGTATCTGTATCAGCATTGGCAAACAGCCGCCCATCGGATTGAGTTTCTCTTTCTTGTAAAACTCCATCGTGGCTTTATTGGTGGCTTGTTTATCGCCTGCATGCCGATCCTGAATCGCTTTTAAGCGTGGCTGCATGAGACGCATCTTCGCCATCGATTTGTAACTTTTATCGGAGAGCGGATAAAACACCAGCTTAATTAACAACGTAATTAAGATAATGGTCCAGCCCCAGTTACCGATAATTGAGAATATATGTTTCATGAACCAGAAAATAACCATTGAAACAGGCGCCAGGTAACCGTAATCAATTGTGTTTGATAGGTTCGGCGATGCCTGAACCAGCTTTGTTGCCAGCGCAGGTCCCACGTAGAATGTCGCTTTATTAACCGTGCTTTTTCCGGGGGGTAGCGTTACCAACGTGCTCTTATAGCCGAGTGTAAAGATATCATTAGCACCGTCTTTGCCATTACCTATCGAATGGCTGTAAAACTCATTAATGCTTTTCGGATGTGGCACCCAGCTCGTCACAAAGTACGGCTGCTGCATCGCAACCCAACCGCCGACGACTGTTTGATTCAAGTTTTGCTCGGCCATGCTTTTAAACGACACTTTGTCATACGGTTTTTCGTGCGTTGAGATCGACGCACCGTCATAAGCACGTCGTTGTAAGTAAGGGTGTGCTGCCGGGATGTTCTTACGCACAATTTGATGGAAGAACCCACCTTTCCACACACTGGAAGAGGCATTTTCTACGGCCGTGGAAAGTTTGATTTCGTATTCATTACGTGTAAACGTAAAGGTCTTATTAACACGTAACCCTTTAGATGTTTGTCCCTTTAGCGTAACCACCAACGTTGACTGGTGTGGGCGCATGTAATAGTTGCTCGACACTGTGTGGTAATGCACGTTCGGGCTACCCGCACCAATAAGTCCGGATTGCTCTACATAGATTTTATTGGGGTTTGGGTTGAGTATCTGCATCGGCGTGTTTTTTTGCGCCGTTGATACCGGGTACTTCAATAACTTCGTGCTTACAATATAACCACCAACCGGGTCAATCGCCACGTTAATTAGGTCGGTTTTGACATGAACAAAATGGGCTATTGACGTTGTCGTCGCTGCGCTAGGGGCAACCGTCGACGGTGTCGTGCTCATTGATGGCGTCGTCGATGATGTTGATGCGGATGTCGCCGCTGCTGTCGGTGCCGCTTCTTGAGGCACAAAGTTGTTTCCCGTTTGTGAAGAGGACGCTGTCGAGGCCGTAGCCGTTGTCGCCGTGGTCATCAGTGTTGGGTAATCTTTATGCCATGCGTTGTAGATCGTTAAACCTAAAATAGCCGCCAACGCGTAAAGCGCGTATTTAAAAATTTTATTACTGTCCATTCATTCACCTTTCATTTTTGTCGGGACCGGATCATAACCACCACGATGCAACGGGTGGCATTTCATCAAACGCTTACAGGTTAACCAACCACCCTTAGCGACGCCATAACGTTCTATTGCTGTACAGGCATAAGTTGAACATCCGGGAGCGAAGCGACAGCGTGCCCCAAGTAGCGGCGAAATGCAATACTGGTACACACGTAGGGCGCCTATTAAGGCTGCTCTTGGGATTTTAATAATATATTGAATAAATGCCTTATGCATTGATGGAACTCGCTGTTAGAGACGCTGCTAGCCCCTCTGTGCGTTACAAACACGACGTCATACCCGCAAAGTTCGTGTTGATGAAGTCTAAATTGCTCGCGGATAACGCGTCGCAGTCGATTACGTACCACGGCGAAACGTACGTTTTTCTTGCTGGAGATGACACCTAGGCGCGCATAACCTAACTCATTACGACAAAACCGAAGTGTTCCAAAGGGTGAATTTAAGCGCTTGCGTGACTTAAAGACAGCATCAAAAGCTGCTTTATTGCGAAGTCGAGAGGCGCTACTAAGTCTATATTTATCAGACACTTAAGCGCTTGCGGCCTTTTGCGCGACGGCGGTTAATGACGTGACGTCCATTTTTAGTGGCCATACGTGAGCGAAAACCGTGCGTTCTTTTACGCTTGATGTTACTAGGTTGAAATGTTCTTTTCATAATACTGTCCAAAATATGAATAAATTGTCTGGATTGCGAATTCTAATCGAGAGTCCGAAGGGAGTCAAGACGAATTTTTTTAAATCTATTCATTCATGTATTAACTAATAATAAATATATATTTAATACTTAGTAGTAGTAGTTATAGGGCGGCTATTTTTCTGTG
>NVSS01000110.1 GCA_002732805.1 Coxiella sp. (in: g-proteobacteria) | reverse complement strand
CGTGGAACCCAACAACACGTTACTTGTTAAACGTATGAGTGATGCCAAAAATACCCGCAAAGAAGGTAAACCTACGCTACCCTCAACAATTAAACTCGAATTAGATACCAACCCCTTCTTGAGAGCACATTGCGACGACATCAAAGCAGCTGCCGAGGACTATAGTGGCACACCGTTAACATCCGACGTTGATGTTTTTGCTGCCATTAGGGAAAAGAAAAATAATTTCTAACCTGAGAATTAATTTTTGTTTTAGATCAAGAGACTACATGATAATGCCAATTTTTGTGCAACCACAACTTGCGTACGCCCCGAATTCCCCGTAACATCCCTTTCCTATGAGAAGGGAATGGAACATCGTACTGGCCGTCATGCTTGCACTCTTATTGAGCGCGTGCCCCAGTGATAATATTTCAAAATACCCAGAAGCTGGAAAAACATCCGCGCGCTTAACGATGCTACGGCCCGATACAACACAACACAGTGTATGGCATGCATTATCAAATCACCTCAAGCTTAATGATGACATCAGTCATCCACTTGTTATAAAAGAACTCGATTACTTTTTAAAACATCCGGATGCACTTGATAAATTAACAACGAATGCAAAACCGTATCTTTATTATGTGTACCAACAAACACGCAAACGCGACATGCCTGCAGAGATTGCATTGCTACCCATGATTGAAAGTAATTACACACCGTTTGGTGTGTCGTCTACCGGTGCAACAGGCTTATGGCAAATGATGCCGGGCACAGCATCTGGATTCGGCATTCACATCAACTGGTGGTACGACGGTCGTCGCGACATTAAAGCATCAACCAATGCGGCGTTAAATTACCTTGCTTACCTACATAATAAATTTGGTAATTGGACACTCGCCATTGCCGCTTACAATTCCGGCGAAGGCACGGTTGCCATGGCCATCGAACACAATAAAAAACTAGGAAAGCCCACGAATTACTGGGCATTGCCACTACCCTATCAGACTAAAATGTACGTACCCAAATTATTGGCACTCGCAAACATTATCAGTAATACCAAACAGTACCATATCAAACTGCAGCCAATACCTAATAGCACCTTCTTTAAAACCGTTACGCTGCATCATCAAATCGATCTCAATCGCGTGGCACAATTGTCTAACACCCCATTACCAATGATTCGCTTGCTGAACCCAGGCTTGCGCCGTTGGGCAACGATGCCGGATAAACCCTATGCATTACTGCTCCCCGAAAACAAAGTGTATACCTTCATTGCCAATCTACGCCAACATAAAAAACAATTGATCACCTGGATCCACCATCGTATTAAACCCGGTGAATCCTTGTATGCGATTGCCGATAAATACCATACACAAACAGCCATCCTCCAAAAGGTAAATAACCTTAAAGGTGACCTCATCCACCCCCACCAAAATTTACTGATACCACTGGCGTACAATCACTTAAATCTTCAAGCTATTCAAAAAGCGCCGCTCAATATTGCTGAAGATAAAATACCCGGGCCTGAACACGTCGTGCATAACGTCGTTAAAAATGATAGCCTGACCGCCATCTCAAAACGCTATCATGTAACGCCGGACCAAATTCGCTACTGGAATAATTTAGCGTATCGTGCACAACTTAAAGTGCATCAACCACTCACCATCTGGGTACAACATCATTTCAGAAAACCGATTTTTTATACCTATAAAGTACGCTCCGGCGATAGCCTCATTCGTATTGCAAAACGTTTTGGTACGCACGTGCATACATTACAGCGACTTAATCACCTACGTGGCGATGTCATTCAACTCGGACTAACACTCAACATCCCTAAGCTGTCTCACCATCACGGCCACTATATTGCTAAATTGAATAACCAACTCATCACACACCATGTGCATCCCGGCGAAACCTTAAGCAGCATCGCACACTACTACAGCATCCCCATTCGCAAATTAATGGCGTGGAATCACCTTGATGACACGCAACTCCTGTCAGAAGGAGAAGTACTGCATATCTATTTGGAGTCAGACCAGACCTAATTCACAATTTCCCCTTTTTTTAAGCACTGCGGGGATTAAATGTAATTTTACGCGCTAAAAAGCCAAAACTAAATTGGTAACAGCCCAGAATAACCAGATAAACGAGCAGTCCACCGATCATGACATCACTTAAAAAATGTGCGCCATGTATCACGCGCAGAATACCATTATAGATAAAGAACAACGATGCAAGGACTGCCACTAAAATTTTCCAACGTCGCGCCCAGGGCAAAAATGCGAAAGCGATAAAGGTCAGCGCAGCAGAACTATCACCCGCGACAAACGAGCAATTTCTCATGCATTCGTTACTGATTTCCCAAACTCGGACATACATTAAGTGGTAACCAAACCCATCGACATAAAATGGTCGCGGCCGCCCCCAGAATGCTTTGAGTATGCCATTCACGAGTAGCCCGGGGCCTAACCCAAAACACAGCATTATAAAAACAGCACTAATGAGTACTGTTTTATTCCTTTTTTTAAAGGCAATAATCGCAACCAATAACGCACCCGCACTGACTATAATCGTCAGCGCCGACACAACATGGGTTGATAAACGAAAAATCGGGGCACGTATAAAATTAGCACCAATATCGCGACCGGCCTCAAACTGATGCTGACTGAAAAATAGATGCGCCGTCTTGAGATCTAAGCTTGGATAAAGAAAGAAAATCGCACTCACGACGACTAATAAACTAAAAACAATAATGGCCTGTCGCTTAATATTTGGCATGCGTGTCTCTATTTGAAAATTTGTCTGATTATAGCGCAGATTATCACTTATTACGAGCACGGTATTCGGTGCCAGGTACCATTTGGATGTTAACATCCAAATGGTACCTGGCACCGAATACTGCTCTATATTTTAGAGCGTCCGCCGATCAAGCTGTACACTACCGGTACAACTATCAATGAAAAGAAGGTTCCAAACAGTAGCCCACCGATAATAACCCAACCAATTTGCTGACGACTGATCGCCCCTGCCCCACTAGCAAACGCCAATGGAATGGCGCCAATTACCATCGCTGCAGTGGTCATCAAAATCGGTCGTAAACGCAAAGAGGCCGCCTCCACAATCGCTTGAGACAAGGGCTTACCTTGCTGACACTCATGATTGGCAAATTCAGTAATTAAAATACCGTGCTTCGCAATTAAACCGATTAAAGTCACAAAACCAATATTGGTATAAATACTTAATGCATGACCGGTAAATTTCAAAGCAAACAAAGCGCCCACAATCGAAAAAGGCACCGTCAATAAAATAATAAAGGGGTCTTTAAAACTTTCAAACTGCGCACTCAATACGAGATAGATGAAAACAATAGCCAAACTAAATGCCCACAACATGGTGTTATGTGAATCCATCATACTGCGTGCAACACCTTTGAAGTGTGACGAATACCCCGTCGGTAACTGCGTTTTCGTTTCGTGTTTCAAATAGCGTACTGCTTGCCCCATGCTGTAGTTTTTAGCTAATTGAATGGTGACGGTATCCGACCGTTCACGCCCTTCATGCGGCAATTCTTGAGGCCCCACCTGCGTGCTGATCCTTGCAACGCGCGATAATGGAATCATTGCACCATCAGCTGTACGCACGTAGAGCTGGTTGATTACCTTAAGTTGATCCAGTTGCCCTTGTGGAATTTGCAGTAAGACATCGTAATTGCGATTATCCCATTGAAAGGAGGTCACCTTAGAACCACCGAGCATCGTACGTAAGGTATCACTCACATCCGCCATATTAATTTTTAAGGCAGCCGCGTAACTTCGGTTAATGTGTAACACATATTGCTGTTCATTCATCGTAAGGTCAGACGTGACGCTCTTAAACCCTGGGTTTTGTTCAATGTACGTCATGAAATCTTGCACCGTACCGTAAAGCGATTTAAACCCATAGTCCGTACTAATAACCAATCGCACCGCATCACCGTATTTGCCGCCACCACCAATGTGACTCATGTTAAACGCACTGACCGTCACGCCCGCAATACTAGAGGCTTGCTGCATAAAGAGATGCATAATGTCTTCTGATGATTGATGTCGCTGTGACCACGGCTTCAAAACAACAAAAGCAAAACCACCTTCTGTCGGATTCACCATCATCATCACGCGTTCGACGCCCGGTAATTTTTGCAGCATACCCTCAACTTCGGCGGAATAACGATTAATGTAGCTAAAGCTCGCATTGGCGGGTGGCATAACCTTCACCATAAACGCACCCGTATCTTCTTTCGGCTCCAGTGTAGACGGCAAACTTTGAAAACAAAAATAACCGAGTATCACCACCACACCGAGCACCACCAGCACCAACATCCTATTTTTTAAAACCAACTGTAACACACGTCGATAGCTTCCCATCAAGCGATTAAAAAGGCGGTCCAATCGTGTTTCCTTGGGGTGCGTTAATAATTTAGCACACATCATCGGTGATAATGTTAATGCCACAAAACCAGAGACAATAACCGTTAAGGCGAGCGTAAAGGCAAATTGACGAAATATAATGCCCGTCGTACCGCTGGTAAAACCAATCGGCGCATACACAGCTGCTAAGGTTAAGGTCATTGCAATAATCGCAAATACGATTTCACGACTACCCACAATCGCTGCTTCTTGTGCTGATAATCCCGTCTCAAGGTGGCGGTAAATATTTTCTAACACCACAATGGCATCATCTACAACCAAACCAATCGCCAAGACGAGCGCCAACAAGGTAAACACATTTAAACTAAAATTCATTACATAGATTAAGGCACAGGCAGACACCAAACAAATGGGAATGGTGACAATAGGGATTAATGCAGAACGTAGCGAACCCAAAAATAAGCTGATCACGACAATCACTAATAAAATAGCAAATCCAAGGTCACGGTACACTTCATCTAACGAATACTTAAGATAACTCGTTCCATTCCACACGACCTTCAACGCCATACCTTGTGGTAACCCATCGTTCAATGAACGCATACGTTTTTGAATCGCGGCGACAACGTTAATGGGATTGGCCGTCGACAAACCATACACCGAAATGCCCACGGCTGACTTGCCATTAACACGCATGGCAGAGTCGGTATCTTCAGCATCTACTTTTACCTGAGCTACATCACCAAACTGCAATAGATAACCATCGTCATCGCGTATAATCAGATCTTTAAATGCGCGACGACTACGCAACTGACCTTGATTCAGCACACTGTAATAACGATCCTTTGTTTTAATTTCACCGGTAGGTACATTCACATTTTGCTGCTCTAAAACCTTAGTCATGTCATTAACGGTGACTTGATGCGCTGCCATCTTTCCAGGGTTTAGGAGTATTTTCATCGCAAAGTCACGATCGTTATACAGCTCGACATTAGAAACGCCGATCACTTGTTCTAACGAGGGAACAATATTGCGATTTATATAATCCGTCAGTTCCATCGCGGTTAAGTGAGGATCGGTAACACTCAATACCAGCATTTGTAGGCTATTGGGATCACGCTTTTGAATAATGGGCGCATCCGTACCCAGCGGGATTTGCTTTGAAATTTTGGCTAAGCGATTACGCACATCATTAACAGACGCATCAATGTCCACGCCCAAACTGTATTTTAAGACAATCTTACTGCGCCCCGCTTGGCTAATCGAATGCATTTCCTTCAGGCCGGCAGAGCCAATCACATCATTTTCAATCGGGGTTGTGATTTGCGATTCCATAATACTCGCGCTTGCACCACTATACGTCGTTAAAATCGTAATCACCGGTGAATTAATATTAGGATAGCCTCGAATAGGCACGCGCATATAACCAACAATACCCAACACAATCAAAATAAGGCTTAAAACTGTTGTGAAAACCGGACGTTTAATGCAAAATTCGGTAAACCTCAAGTTGCAACCTCTTTCACTAATGCCCCATCTTGTAATCGTTGCTGACCCGCGACAACAACCCGTTCACCATCACGCAATCCCTTACGCACTTCAATCATATTATCAAACGTAGGCCCTGTTTTAACATGAACTAATCGCGCATGATTTTTTGTCACTATAAAAATTTTAGGGCCCGTAATCGTGGGCACAATACTCGCTTGAGGCACAATCAACGCATGTCGATTCACGTGTGTCACTTGCTTTACTTTGACAAATAACCCAGGCGTTAGTACGTTATTCGTATTCGGAATCGTCGCTTGCATGGACACCCCATGTGTCTGCTCATTAATGATAGGGGCAATATAAGTGACCTTTCCAACAACCATGACATCCGGTTGGTTGGGTATCACAATTTTTACTTTTTGCCCAAGCCTTAGTTCGGGCAAATAGCGCTCTGATAATTGATACCGCACACGCAACTGACTGCGGTCTGTTAAGGTAGTTAATTTCTCCCCTTTCTGCACATAATCGCCAATACTGACATTTTTTGGGCCTACGTAACCATCAAACGGCGCCTTGATACTCGCTTGGGTTAAGTAGGTTGTGTTGGTAGAAACCGCCGCCTGTGCTTTTTGATAGGCTGCTCGTTGCTGATCCAATAACTGCCGCGATGCTGCGCCGGAACGGGCGAGCTGTAATACACGCTGGTAGTCCATTTTTGTCAGTTTCAACGTCGACTGAGCAGATTTTAATTTTGCCCGATAGATACGATCATCAAGCTGAATAAGCACCTTCCCCGTTTTCACAAAGCTCCCGGGTGTATAGGTGACATCGACTACTTGCCCCGCAATCTGTGGTGCAATATCCACTTGCCGCTTGGCTTGCAGAGTACCTACCGCCTCAACTTGGTTAGGAACAGATTGCCGCTTGACCTTAATGACAGTAACAGGGACCGCAACCACATGATGTTTATAGAAATTTTTATCCTGCTGATGCTCTTCATACCAATAAATAGCGAGCACTAACACAATAATCAGCGCAGCAATGATGTTGTATTTTTGACGCATGTACCCCTCCTTAAGTAGACAATAGTAATATTGTCGCAGGGCGCGTCAGTTAACGCAATATTATCGAGACATGTTATACTAGCGGCTCCTAATTATTCGAGATTTTTCATGTCTGCACGAATTATCGATGGAAAAGCAGTAGCCGCTGCTATTAAGTCCGATATTGCCGCTGAACTCAACAAACGCGATGCCAACAACCTACCCACCCCAGGGCTTGATGTGATTTTAGTGGGTGAGAATCCTGCATCGGAAATTTATGTTAAACATAAGCAAAATGCCTGTAAGGCTGTTGGCATACGCTCGACTTGTCATCGACTGCCCAAAGAAGCCACCTCACAAGACATCGCCACGCTGATTCAACAATGTAATGATGATCCTAAGGTTCATGGCATACTATTGCAACTGCCTTTGCCGGGTCATATTGACAGTGATGACTTACTTGAATTAATCCATCCCGATAAAGACGTTGATGGGTTCCACCCTTACAACCTTGGCCGACTTGTGCAGCGTCGCCCACGGCTACGCCCTTGTACACCTAAAGGTGTCATTACTTTATTGGAATCAACAGGCGAAGATATCGTCGGAAAAGATGCGGTCGTTATCGGCGCCTCAAATATTGTTGGTAGACCCATGGCACTGGAACTGCTACTTGCCAAATGCACACCGACTATCTGTCACCGCTTTACCAAAGACCTTGAAAAACAAATTCGCGGTGCTGATATTTTAATTTCAGCAACAGGCTGTCCAGGCATCATCAATAGCGACTGGATTAAACCCGGCGCTATCGTCATCGATGTTGGTTTTAGCCGTCTCAGCAACGGTAAAATCTCCGGCGATATCGAGTTTGAAACCGCTAAAGAACGTGCCGGCTGGATTACGCCGGTGCCCGGTGGTGTCGGCCCTATGACGATTGCCACGTTACTGCAAAACACATTAAAAGCAGCCGAACTGCAAGACC
>NVSS01000109.1 GCA_002732805.1 Coxiella sp. (in: g-proteobacteria) | reverse complement strand
CCACCAAGCGTGTACCCAATAAGGCCTTAACGGCTTCTCTAATCGCGTCTTTGCTATCAACAATTTTTACGCCGCCCGCTTTACCACGGCCGCCCGCATGAACCTGCGCTTTCACTACCCATTTCTTACCGCCCAATTCATCGGCTACTTCCACTGCACCATTAACGTCATACGCTACCGTTCCATCGGGAACAGCAACACCAAATTTGCGCAGTAACTCTTTTGCTTGATACTCATGTAGGTTCATTACTTTCCTCTTTACTTTATAGTTCTAAATTTCTAATAACATGCGGGCAGGATCTTCAATCATGTCCTTAACCGTCACTAAGAAGCGCACTGATTCACTACCATCAATCACACGGTGATCGTAGGATAAGGCGACATACATCATCGGACGAATAACAATCTCACCATTCTCAACCACCGGACGCTGGATAATATTGTGCATACCCAAAATGCCTGTTTGTGGCGGATTAATGATGGGCGTTGACATCATCGAGCCGTAGGTACCACCATTAGTAATGGTAAACGTACCTCCCATTAATTCTTCAATTTTAATTTTTCCATCTCTTGCACGAAGGGCGTAATCTTTAATCGCTGCTTCGGTTTCCGCCATACTCAATAATTCCACGTTACGAATAACCGGTACTAATAAGCCACGCGGGCTACCGATGGCAACGCCAATATCATAATAATCATGGTAAATAACATCCGTACCATCTAGAGACGCATTCACCGCTGGAAAACGCTTTAAGGCCTCAATCACCGCTTTCGTAAAAAATGACATAAAACCGAGTTTAGTACCGGTTTCTTTTTCAAAACGCTCTTTATACTTCGCACGTAAATCCATCACCGGCTTCATGTTGATTTCATTGAACGTCGTTAAAATAGCCGCCTCTTGTTGTGATTGCACTAAACGCTCTGCAATACGTTGGCGTAAGCGGCTCATTGCAACACGGCGTTCATTACGATTCCCGGTCGTTGCACTCGCTGCTGCACTCACCGGCGCTGGCGTCGTCGCCGCACCCGCTACATCGTGCTTGGTAATACGACCGTCTTTACCACTACCTGATACTTGTGAGGCATCGACCCCGGCTTCAGACATCGCGCGCCGCGCAGCAGGACCCGATTGATCCGGCGTTACGGTTGCTGCTGCTTCAGGAGCTGTCGCTGGTGCCGCTGTTGCGTCAGCAGCGCCTTCGCCCACGAGCGCCAACACTTGACCTGCTGTCACAGTGGCGCCTTCTTCAAAAAATATTTTTTCCAGTGTACCGCTTATAGGTGCAGGCACTTCAAGCATTACCTTATCTGTTTCTAGGTCCACTAAATTTTCATCTCGAGCAATAGATTCTCCCACCGCTTTATACCACTTCGCAACAATGGCATCTGCTACGGATTCTGGCAACATGGGAACTTTTATTTCGATACTCATAAAACACCTCTTAAGTTTAAAACTTAATTAATTCTTTATCGTTAAAATCATCTGAAAATGCCTTTTCGACAAGCGCGTCTTGTTGGTGCTTGTGTAATGAGGCATACCCACACGCTGGCGCTGCAGAGGCAGCACGCCCCGCATAAGCCAACACACTATTTTCTTGCAATAGTTTAGCAAATCGATCTCTAATCCAAAACCACGTACCTTGATTTTTGGGCTCTTCCTGACACCACACAATCATCTTTACATGTTCATATTGAATTAATTGCTCACGCAGTTTATCGTAAGGAAAGGGGTATAACTGCTCGATGCGGATAATCGCCACATCATGGCGCTCTAACGCACGTCGTTTTTCAAGTAATTCGTAATATATTTTACCGGTACACATAATCACACGCGTGACTTGTGTTGCCTCTATATCATCAATCTCTGGAATAATCGTCTTAAAGGAACCCGTGACTAAGTCGTTCAGCGTTGATGTCGCGAGTTTGTGACGTAATAAGCTTTTGGGTGTTAATACAATTAACGGACTACGGTGCAATCGAATCACTTGACGTCGTAGTAAATGAAACATCTGCGCCGGTGTTGTCGGCACACAAACTTGCATATTGTCTTGCGCACAAAGTTGTAAGTAACGCTCAAGACGTGCCGATGAATGCTCGGGTCCCATGGCTTCATAGCCATGTGGTAATAACAACACCAAACCGGATAAGCGATTCCACTTTTGCCATCCTGAACTAATAAATTGATCGATAATAACTTGTGATGCATTGGCGAAATCACCAAACTGCGCTTCCCACATAACCAGTCCACGTGGGTCCGCCGTCGAATAACCGTACTCGAAACCCATCGTTCCTATTTCAGACAACAACGAGTCATAAATGGAGAGTAGTGCGCCCGATTCTTGCGCAATCGCCGCCAGCGGCATGACTTCTTCGCCCGTTTCCTGGTTAAGTTGTCGTGCATGGCGATGATAAAAGGTACCACGACGCACATCTTCACCGGTGAGACGCACATCAAACCCTTCATGTAATAACGACGCATACGCCATCATTTCGCCAAATCCCCAGTCAATCGGTTGCTCACCCTTGCCCATATTACGACGCGCACTAACCAAGCGGTCAATGTTACGGTGCAATACCATGCTCTCTGGCTGTTGCGTCATTTTTTCCGCCAGCGTTTCAATCAAATGATGATCTAATGTCGTGCTATGGTCTTCTTGCCACTCACGGTGCATGTGTGTACTCCACAACTGCTCGTGCTTACTGACAAGACCGCCTTTTTTGGTCTCAATGACCCGCTTCCCTTCTTCTAAAAGGCTGCGGTATTGTGCAATCATTTGTGTATAGTCCGCATCTGAAATGATACCTTGGCGAATCAATTGGTCGGCATAAAGCTTGGCAGCGACTGGACGTTCTTTTATTATTTTATACATCATCGGCTGTGTGGCACGCGGTTCATCTACTTCCTGATGACCATGACGACGATAACCCACCAAATCAATGAACACATCTTTATGAAATTTAACACGGTAATCAAATGCCAGTCGCGTCACCTTCACAACCGCTTCCGCATCATCTGCATTCACGTGGAAGATAGGTGCCGCAATCATTTTAGCCATGTCAGAACAATAATGTGAGGAGCGCGTATCACGCGGGTCACTGGTGGTAAAACCAATTTGGTTATTGGCAATGATATGCAAGGAACCACCCACCGTATAAGCGCGGGTTTGCGACATACTCAACGTCTCCATCACCACACCTTGCCCAGCAAACGCGCCGTCACCGTGGATAATAACCGGCATTGCATAGTCCAGACCGCTCTCATGATGATCTTGGCGTGCACGCACCGACCCCATAGCCACGGGGTTAATGAATTCTAAGTGTGACGGATTAAACATCAAGGATAAATGCACATCGCCCGCAGGCGTTACGGCATCGCTGGAAAATCCACGGTGGTACTTCACATCACCCGAGGTCATGCCTTCTTCATAAGCACCATCAAATTCGGTAAATAATTTATCGGAGGAACGACCCATGACATTGATCAGGACATTAAGACGGCCACGATGCGCCATCGCAAAGACCAGTTGATGAACGCCCTTCTCTGCAGCGCGCTCCGTTGTTTCACGCAACAGTGGAATTAATGCATCAATACCTTCAGCTGAAAAACGCTTTTGGCCAACGTATTTAACATCTAGGTATTTTTCTAGGGTATCTGCTGATACCAATTGGTATAATAGTTTCTTTTGCTGTTCGGCACTAAACGTAACATTCATAAAGTCCGTTTCGATTTTCTGCTGCAACCAATCACGTTCGGTATCATCATCAATGTGTGCATATTCAAACCCAGTGGAGCCGCAATAGATTTTTTGCAGTTGCGTAATCATGTTCGCTTCGGCGCTCGCATCAACACCATAGCGCGATGGCTCAAGGTGCGCGTCTAACGCGGGAGCTGATTCGTGGAGTGGATTAATATGTGCGGAATAATGCCCATAACGGCGATACGCCGATTTGAGTGCTTCAATACCTTGGTCACCGGATGCAACGGTCGCTACACCACCGGACTGACGCCATTTTTTGGCTTGTTCACGTAATTCGTGACGGATCGTTTCATGGGATACGTCCGCTGCAGCGCCGTTACCTTTTAATTGCGAAAAATACTGCTGCCACTGCGGCTCAATTGAATTGGGATCCTGAAGATAGGATTCATAAAGTGCTTCAACATAGGGTGCGTTAACGCCCGCTAAGTATGAATGTTGTTCCCACTCGTCTCTATTCATAGTCCAACCCCGTCCTCAACATTAAATGTCACCCGATTCAGACAGCATCTCGGTCCGAATTTTACGAATCGCCTCAGTCGGATTCAATCCTTTCGGACAAGCACTGACACAATTCATAATGGTACGGCAACGAAATACGCTAAAGGGATCTTTTAGTGCTTCCAAGCGTGCTGTTTTATTCGTATCACGACTGTCTGCAATAAAACGATAGGCCGCCAGTAATCCAGCAGGGCCAATAAATTTATCGGGGTTCCACCAATACGAGGGGCATGAGCTTGAACAACAAGCGCATAAGATACATTCGTAAAGGCCATTTAATTTAACACGGTCTTTTGGCGACTGTAGGCGCTCAGTGACCGGCTGTTTCTGATCATTCACGAGATAGGGTTGCGCTTTTTTATATTGCTCAAAAAACTGCTTCATATCCACAATTAAGTCACGCACTACAGGAAAGCCAGGTAATGGCGCAATGCGTACTTTATTCGGTAAATCGGCTAAACGTGACACGCAGGCCAATCCGTTCTTGCCATTAATGTTCATACCATCAGAACCACATACACCTTCACCACAAGAACGGCGGAACGACAAACTCGTATCCTGCGTTTCTTTAAGTGCTTCCAATGCATTTAGTAGCATTTGACCATCAAAACTCGCCACATCAATTTCATAGTCTTGAAAATGCGGCTTGGCATCTTTGGCGGGATCAAACCGGTAAATTGAAAACGTCATTACGCGTGAAGTCGTGCTCATATTATTACTCCCGATCCCTTAATTCCATGGGTTTAACCTTTTTGGGTTTCATGTTTACCGCGCGGTAACCAAGATCACCATTGGCGAAATAAAGCGAATGTTTATGCCATTGCTTATCATCACGTTCGGGGAAGTCATAACGTGAATGTGCACCACGACTTTCCGTACGATTGTTTGCGAGCTCTGCCGTCGCCACCGCTGTCGCCATAAGATTATCCAACTCAAGCGCTTCCATTTTAGCGGTATTAAAGGTCGTGGAAAAATCGGTTAAGCGTGCTGTTTGTAATCGCTCGTGTAGCTCTTTTAATTTCTGCAATCCATCCGCCATCGGGCCTGCATCACGGAACACACCAAATGATTCCTGCATCAATGCTTTCATCTCACGGCGAATTGCCATGGCATCTTCTTTGTTGCTCTTGTTTCCCCAGCGATCTAACCGTGCCACTGCCTGTTCAACCCCATCACTCTCGTGATCACGATGGTCGAGGCCCTTTGTTAGTTTGTCGTCTAGGTGTAAACCAATCGCGCGACCAAATACAACGAGATCCAATAATGAGTTTGTGCCGAGGCGGTTTGCCCCATGCACCGATACACAGGCACACTCACCCGCTGCAAATAACCCTTCAACAGGTACATCATTGCCCTTCGCATCTTGGGTTAACACTTGGCCGTTAATGTTGGTGGGTATGCCGCCCATTTGATAATGACAAGTCGGTACGACGGGCACGAGTTCTTTAACAGGATCAACCCCTGCAAACGTACGCGCCAATTCTAAAATACCGGGTAAGCGCAGATTAAGCACCTCTTCACCCAGATGATCAAGCTTTAACATAACGTGGTCTTTTTCCGGACCACAACCACGTCCTTCTAAAATTTCTTTAATCGAGTAGCGTGATACGATATCACGGCAATCCAAATCTTTAAGGTGTGGCGAGTAACGTTCCATGAAACGCTCACCTTCGCTATTCACTAAATAGCCACCCTCACCACGACAACCTTCCGTCAACAAACAACCCACACCGGCAATACCCGTCGGGTGAAATTGCCAAAACTCCATATCTTGCAGCGGCAAGCCTGCACGCAAGGCAAGACCCATACCATCGCCAGTATTTGAATAGGCATTTGTCGTTGTTTGATAGATTCGGCCCGCACCACCCGTCGCTAAGATAGTCGCGCGTGCTTTAAAGTAAACGACTTCACTCGTCTCCATACACATAGCAACGACACCTGAAATGCCGCCATTACGACTTTTCACTAAGTCCAATGCAAACCATTCATTAAAAAAGTTCGTATTCGCTTCTGTATTTTTTTGAAATAACGTATGCAACATGGCATGCCCGGTACGATCGGCACAGGCACACGTACGGCGTGCTAATTCACCACCACAATCTTGTGTGTGACCACCAAACGCACGTTGATAAATTTTACCGTCGTCCAACCGTGAAAAGGGTAATCCCATGTGTTCTAATTCATACACAGCGGCCGGTGCATTTTCGCACATATACTCAATAGCATCTTGATCGCCTAAGAAATCAGACCCCATGACGGTATCGTGCATATGCCATTGCCATTTATCAGGCACCACATTACCTAGAGCAGCAGCAATACCGCCTTGTGCGGATACCGTATGCGAACGCGTGGGGAATACCTTGGAGATAACCGCCACCCGATGATTGGATTGCGCGAGCTGTAGCGCAGCACGCATGCCAGCACCACCGGCACCCACAATAACCGCATCAAATTCTTCAGTACGAAGCTTTGTCATAGATTCACCTTTGTTATGCCCAGAGCACGTCTAAGCACCAAACCATATAAACAGTCAGCACTAATAGCAGACCAATCTCAAGTAGTAAGCGGATTGCTTTTGGCTTTACATAATCTGTAAACACGGTCCACAATCCAATCCAGGCATGCCATAGGATGGAAAATAAGACAATAACCGTGTAAATACGCATCCACACACTGCCGTATAAATGTAACCACGTAATATAGTTCATATGTGGAAATGCCAGACAATATACCACCACCACAATAGCATAACTACCAATGAGTAACGCCGTAATACGCTGCACCAGCCACTCTCGGAAACCGCGCTGGTTAATTATTTGATTTACCATAACCACACTCCCAGTAATACCATACACGCCACGGTCAACAGTAATACTATATATACGGTAATCTGTGCCTGCTTAAACTGTTCCGCGATGCCACAATCCATGAGCAAGTGGCGAATCCCCGCCAAAAGATGGTATGACGTGGCTGACAACATCAACCAAATTAAAAAAGCGATCCCCGGGCGATGGATCCATTGGATCATGTCCGCAAAGGATTGGGGTGAATGTAATGAGGCACCCAGCAAATAAATGGCCAAAGGAACAAACAGAAAAAGTAAAATCCCTGTTATTCTGTGCAAAATTGAGGCGATGGCCGTCACTGGAAAACGCATTTTAGTCATATCTAAAAAGACAGGGCGTTGGGTAGTCACTGTTAAAATATCCTCTTCTAAGATATTGATACAAAATAAAAGAACGCATAAGCAGCGAGATTATAGCCTAGCTCTTCACCAAATGACAATGACTTCTCCGAAGAGTCTGCAGTCGTCATAATGGAGATCAATTTGTAGTCAATAATTACAGGGTGACTCCATAATATCACCCATTTTATAGCTGGAAAACTAATAAATACTTACAAGATCGTAAGCTTATTTAACAGAAAGACCAACACTTAGCGAAACTTGATAATGGTCGACTTTACCATCTTGTACATGTCCGCGTGTTTCATCGACTTCAAACCAGCGCACTGAGCCGTGCTTGTCTTCAACGTGGGCAATCGCATTCTCAACGGCCCCCTCAATACTCTTAGGCGAACTTCCTACTATTTTAATGACATGATAACAACGGTCTGTCATGAGCTACATCCTTATGATTAATTAGGCAAACTGAATTATAGCGTATTTTTGGTGCCAGGTACCATTTGGTGCCAGGCACCGGTTGAATATATATTCAAC
>NVSS01000108.1 GCA_002732805.1 Coxiella sp. (in: g-proteobacteria) | reverse complement strand
CAACACACATCCATAATCCGACGTAGGCCGCAAAAATGCTGATGTGGTTTGCGGTGTAATGAAAGTGTTGTGCCAGTACCAAAAATGAAGACTGGTAGTATTGCGACCATGCGATTTCGAGAAAAAAGAAAGCCAGCATGAGTACCCAGATTTTATTTTGTGTAATGAGGTGAATGAATTTGTGGGTGTTTTGTTGTAGTGAGGCATGTGTTGCGTGTGTTTTTATTTGTGGTGTGTCTGAATAAAAACAGAGAATTAATGCAATATTGAGTAGGGATAATATAAGAGCAAACCAATAAGGTGTCGTGATATTAAACCAATGCACCAATGAGGAATCAGATAGGTAGCTACCGGATAACGGTCCGCAGACCATACCGAGTGTCATACTAAAACCGATCATACTCAGATAAAAGGCACGAATTTTGCCGGTCGTAAAATCGGTCACGCCCGCTTGTGCAATCGGTTGGCTACTGCTTGACGCACCCGCAATGGCGCGTCCGATAAATATCCAGCTGATCGATTTTGTGAGTATGCCAATAATGGGGAGTGCAAAACCGATGGTGGCGGCGACTAAGGCGTAGCTCAGCACTTTTTTGCGCCCAAAGCGATCTGATAGATGGCCAATAACGGGCGAGCACAGTATGAATGCGAGCGGTGACAGCGCGAGCACCAGGCTAAAGAGAAAGTCACGATGCATCAGTGTGGTGCTGGCGGGTATGAGGTGACCAGCACCGTGCATGAAAATGCGTATCATCACGGGAAGGACGATGAAGTAACCCAGCGTGTCAATAAAGATCACGAAGAATAAGGGCATTAACCGCCGTAGTGAATGCCGCTGGTTGTTATCACGCATTACTTTTTGAATGCGTCATAGTGTGAGGCGATGACAGAAGCAACACAACCGGTTAAACGTTTTCCCATGTCGATATGTAAAAACTCATTAGGCCCGTGAGCATTTGAGTTAGGGCCCAATACGCCAGCAATTAGAAATTGTGCGTCGGGATACATGTCGCCAAGCATGCCCATGAAGGGTATGCTGCCGCCTTCGCCAATATAGCCCGCGGGTTTGCCGTAAAATAATTGAGATGCTTTTTCGTTAGCGGCCTCAAGCCAGGGTGTGAGCGCGGGTGCGTTCCAGCCGGCACCGCCGTGCCCTGGCGTAAATGAAATCTGGGCATCGTGTGGCGGGTTTTCTTCAAGGATTTTTTTGACCGCTGCAATGGCTGTGTCAGGATCGCATGTCGGTGGAATACGTAAGGACAATTTAACGCTGAGGCGCGGTATGGTTACATTGCCGCCTTTTTCGGAGGAGGGTAGGCCATCGCTCCCAACGACCGCCATGGCTGCACGCCAGGTGCGATTCAGTGTGAGCTCGGTGAGGTCATCAGTCACGGCAGTCGCATCACCAACAAAAGGGTATCCGGATATGATCGCTTCCCCTAATTGCTCGGTGGCCAATTGCGCTTGTTCAACACGCTGTTGTGGGATATCGGCTTTAAGTTCCTCTAGCAATACCTCATGTGTTGTATGATTTTGAATGCGGTCAAGTAATTGCCGTAAAATATTAAAGGCCGGTGGAACGACGCCGCCACCCACGCCAGAGTGAATGCCACAGTGTAAGATGTCGATTTTTAGGACGCCTTCAATGACGCCGCGCAAAGAGGTGGTGCTCCACAGTTGCTCGTAGTTGGCGCATCCGGAATCAAGGCAGATCACTAAGCTGGGGTTGCCGATCTGCGCTTTTAGCTGTTTCAGATAGTGGGGTAAATCGTGACTGGCGCTTTCTTCGCTGCCTTCGATGATGATGACACAACGACTGTGGGGGATATTGTTGTCCTGTAAAGTTTTAATCGCTGTTAACGAGGCAAAGACCGCGTAACCATCATCAGCGCCGCCGCGTCCGTAGAGCTTACCGTCTAGGATAACCGGATGCCAGGGACCTTTATCGTCATCCCAGCCTTCCATTTCAGGTTGTTTGTCCATATGACCGTAAAGCAATATCGTATCATCGATATCACCCTTAACTTCGATAAACAGCAGTGGCGTGCGGCCGGGCTCTTCAAGGCGTTGTAGGGTCATGTTATTGATGCCTTGTTGTTGGCACCAGTCGATAATGAGCTGCATGGCCTGATCCATGAAACCGTGTTCTTTCCATTCGGGGTCGAACATGGGCGATTTATTGGGAATGCGGATATAATTTTGGAGTTGCGGAATAATGTCATCATCCCACTTTTTTGAGATCGCTTCTAGGGAGTTTTTTAATTTAATATCAGTAGGTTGCATTTTGTCGCGATTCCTGTGTCGTTGCCTAAAGTGAGGCATTCTAGCATCTGTCGTAACGATGGGGAATAGCCGACTTGAAATTGATTGTGGCCGGCGAGAAGAAGGTTTTGTATACTAATTAAATGACTAAACAGTATTAAGGACGATACTTGTCTAAGCTCACCGAGAAATCTTATTTTCCTACCCTGTGTTGGTTGATTGTTGCCATCATCTATATGCTGCAATATGGATTGTTGGTGATACCGTCCTCTGTTGTCTCGGAGTTGAAGCAGGACTTCGGCGTGAATATGTCTTACGTCGGTATTTACGCGGCTATGTTTTTATACGCCTGGGTCATTATGCAGTTGCCGGCAGGGTTATTCTTCGATCGCTACAATAGTCGTAAGTTGATTTTTTGTTCGACACTGCTGTTGGTGGTGGCCTGTGGTATTCAAGGCGTCACCACCAATTATTATTGGAGTTTGTTTAGCCGGTTTTTGATGGGAGGCGCGGGTAGTTTTTCATTCATTGGTGCCATCTATTTGGCGCGCTCATGGTACTCCAGTTTAATGCTACCGATTATTATTGGATTGACGGGGGGTATCAGTGGTATCTCTGAGATTAGCTTCCCGGTGTTATTTTTAGAGTATAAGCACAGCATCAATTGGCGTGAGATCATTTTAATAATTGGTGTGATTACCTTTATATTTGCAGTGCTGTCTTGGTTTTTTGTGCACGATAAAGTGACGCACGAGGAAAAAAGTAAAGATCGAATGTTGCAAGATTTACGTGTTGTATTAACGAATAAATACCTTTGGGGTCTTGGGTTGTATGTGGGCTTTGCGTTTACCTATTTTATTGTATTGGCTGACATGTGGGGGTTGGATTGGTTGGTGAAGCAGTTTGGATTAACGAAGATTGATGCAGCGTTAATGAATAGTGTGACGATCTTTTCTTTTATTATCGGGTGTCCTTTGTTGGGATGGTTAAGTCGCTATATCGCCACACCAAAATTGCTATTGATCAGTATGGTGGTCGAATACATTAGTTTGTTGCTAATGGATTATAGTACACATACGGTGATGAGCCATATCATTGTGTTGGTGTTTTTAGGACTCTCAACGGGCGGTGTGATGTTGGCATTTGATATCGCTAAAGAAGTCGTGTCCGAGCGGCACTATGGTTTGGCAGTGGGTTTTTTGAATGTGTTTCTGTGTGGCGTGGGCGTGATTATAACACCCATAATGGGGTACGTGCTAATGTTGAGTTTAGGGCATGGATTTTATAAGCCCCTCATCATATCAATGACGGGTGCGCTAGGGGTGATCGTTGCCATATTCATCGCCTGGCGTTTTCGCTTTGAAACGAAAGCGTGAGCGACAAAGACCTTTAATAACTAAAAATTTGAAAATTCACCGTAAATAATTTTGTTTATTACTGGCATGCTGGTCAATGTTACTTTATAATGTTTTCCCGTTTTTAATGCAAAACGGGACTCATATGATTCACTATATTTTTATCACAGGTGGGGTGGTTTCTTCACTTGGAAAGGGCATTACATCTGCCTCGCTGGGAGCGATTCTTGAGGCACAAGGCCTGAAAGTTACCTTAATGAAATTAGATCCTTACATCAATGTAGATCCGGGTACCATGAGCCCGTTTCAGCATGGCGAAGTGTACGTTACCGAGGACGGTGCTGAGACGGATTTAGACTTAGGTCACTATGAGCGTTTTGTACGCTGCAAGATGACGCGCAAGAATAATTTTACCACGGGACGTGTTTATGCGGATGTCATCCGTAAGGAGCGCCGTGGTGATTATTTGGGCGGTACGGTACAAGTGATCCCCCATATCACTGATGACATCAAACACAAAATTCATGAAGGCGCTCAGGGAGCAGACGTTGTCTTAGTTGAAATTGGTGGTACGGTGGGCGATATTGAATCACAACCGTTTCTAGAGGCCATTCGTCAAATGCGTATGGAGTTGGGTCCCGCGAGAACGCTGTTCATTCATCTGACCTTGGTGCCCTATATTGCGGCGTCCCAAGAAATCAAAACAAAACCAACGCAGCATTCGGTGAAGGAATTGCGCTCGATTGGTATTCAGGCTGATATTCTTGTGTGCCGTTCTGTGAAACCGTTGCCCGACGCGCAGCGCGCTAAAATTGCTTTATTTACGAATGTAGCCGAACTGGATGTCATTTCGTTGCCTGACGTGGCGTCTATTTATGAAATTCCTATTTTATTAACGACACAAGGCCTGGGTAAACGGGTGGTTGATAAGCTGGGACTGCCTGAAAAAACGTTTGACTTGAGTGAGTGGGCAAGAGTGTCGCAGCGACATAAGCATCCTAAGCACCGTGTGAAGGTTGCGATGGTGGGTAAATACATCGACTATGCGGACAGTTACAAGTCACTTAATGAAGCGCTGATTCATGCGGGTATTCAAACGGATGCCAAAGTAGATATTGCGTATATTGACTCTGAATCCATTGAAAAAAATGGCTGTGATGTCTTAGCGCATGTGGATGCGATTTTAGTGCCCGGCGGTTTTGGTAGCCGCGGTATTGAAGGGAAAATACAAGCGGCACAATACGCACGTGAACATAATATTCCGTACTTGGGTATTTGTTTGGGGATGCAGCTAGCCGTCATTGAATTTGCGCGCAACCAAGTGGGCATGACCACGGCGAACAGTACTGAGTTTGATGTGAATACACCGCACCCGGTTGTTGCCTTGGTGAGTGAGTGGCAAACCGAATCGGGTGATGTTGAAATACGACACGAAGCAGGCGATATGGGTGGCACGATGCGCCTCGGCGGGCAGCCGTGTTCCTTGAAGCCAAACAGCTTGGCCGAAAAATTATACGGACAAGCGACGATCGTTGAGCGGCATCGCCATCGTTATGAAGTGAACGGTGATTTAATCACGAAGCTCGAACAACAAGGCTTGTGTGTGTCCGGTAAATCAATCGATGGCAAGTTAGTAGAAATGATTGAGTTGCCCGATCATAAATGGTTTGTGGGCTGTCAATTCCATCCGGAATTCACGTCGAATCCACGTGATGGGCATCCGCTATTCACAGGGTTTGTTCGTGCGGCACTGGGCATGAGGCAAGTATTTAATAATGAAATTTCGAAAGAGGCATAAATGAAATTAGTAAACTATGATGTAGGTAACGACCAACCCATTTTTTTAATGGCAGGACCGTGTGTTATTGAGAATGAGAAGTTGGTCATGCAGGTTGCTGAAACGATGACCGAGATGACAAGCCGTCTGGGTATCCCTTATATTTTCAAGGCGTCCTTTGACAAGGCTAATCGTTCCTCGCATGAAAGCTTTCGTGGTCCGGGCGTGGCGTTGGGTCTTGAGATTTTAAATAAAGTGAAGCAACAGTTTGGCATTCCGGTTGTCACCGATGTGCATGAAGATACCCCGCTTGATGAAGTGGCATCGATCGTCGATGTCATACAAACACCCGCTTTTTTATGTCGTCAAACGAACTTTATGCAGAAGGTAGCGCGTTGCGGTAAACCGGTGAACATTAAAAAAGGCCAATTTTTGGCGCCCTGGGATATGCAGCGTGTGATTGAAAAAGCACACGCTGTAGGTAACATGCAAATCATGGCGTGTGAGCGTGGTGCTTGCTTTGGTTATAATAATTTGATTTCGGACATGCGTTCATTGGAAGTGATGAAAGGGTTTGATGTGCCGGTGGTGTTTGATGCCACGCATTCCGTGCAATTGCCCGGCGGTTTGGGCAATGCTACGGGTGGGCAGCGTGAGTTTATTCCGGTATTAGCAAAGGCATCTGTTGCCGTCGGTATTGCGGGTGTCTTTATGGAAACCCATCCGAACCCGGATCAGGCATTAAGCGACGGCCCCAATTCATGGCCGCTGGACCAGATGGAAGAGCTACTGAAAACGTTGATGGCGATCGATCAGGCTGTGAAGAGTTAAAGCGATTATTTTACATATTAGGAGAACATATTTTGACACAACCATGGATTGCGAGTTATCCGGATGCGGTACCACACACAATTGATGTGACTGCGTACCGGTCGTTAGTGGACCTACTGGACGAACGCCAGGAGCAAGACGCTGAGCGTATTGCCTATTCTAATTTTGCAACCACACTTACGTATCGTGACGTGTATCGCTTGAGTCATGATGTGGCGGCGTACTTGCAGCACGAGCTAGGGTTGAAGCGCGGTGATCGCGTTGCGATCATGCTGCCTAATTTATTGCAGTACCCGGTTGCCTTGTTGGGTGTTTTGCGGGCGGGATGTGTCGTCGTCAATGTGAATCCGCTTTATACCGCAACGGAAGTGACGCATCAGTTAAACGATGCCGATGTGACGGCAATCGTTGTGGCAACAAATTTCGCGGCCACCGTAGAGCAAGCGTTACCCGACACTCCCTCATTGAAGCATATTATTGTGACGGATGTGGGTGATCTCTTAGGGCGTGTTAAAGGTGCGGTATTTAACGTTGTCTCTAAATATATTAAAAAAATTATTCCAGCGTGGAAAATACCGCATGCGATACCCTTCAAAACGGTGTTGCGTCATGGGGCTAAGCAGACATTAAGTAACGTTGAGCTGACACTGGATGACCTTGCTTTTCTGCAATACACAGGTGGCACGACGGGTACCGCAAAAGGCGCTATGTTGACGCATCGTAATATGGTTGCTAATACATTACAGTGTACTAAGTGGATAGACTATATGTTTAATCAGGATGATGTCGTGCTGGTGGCGCTGCCAATGTACCATATTTACTCGCTAACGGTTTGTTGCCTTACCTTTTCAAGACTGGGTGCCACTTGTTTGTTGATTACCAACCCCCGCGATATGCCGACGTTTATTAAGACCTTAAAGAAAAATAAAGTAAGCATGTTTGTTGGTATTAGTACGTTGTTTAAGGGGTTGTTAAAACAACCGGAATTCGCCAAGCTCGATTTTTCACAATTACGTGTGTCGTGTCATGGTGGAATGGTCATTCAACCTGACGTTTCAAAACAATGGGAACAGATAACAGGTGTCCCAATTGTCGATGGCTATGGATTAACTGAGGCAAGTCCGGTCGTGACGATGAATCCCGTAGCAGCCACTGTTTTTAACGGGAGCATCGGACTGCCTATTCCGTCAACGGACGTCGTGATTCGCGATGAAGCCGGTTGTGATTTGGCGGTAGGCAAGGTGGGTGAGATTTGTGTACGAGGTCCACAAGTAATGGCCGGGTATTGGCGACAGCCACAAGAAACAGCGAATGTGATTGATGCAGACGGTTGGTTAGCGACGGGCGATATTGGTTGTTTGGCGGACGATGGCTTTATCAAGCTTGTCGATCGCAAAAAAGACATGATCTTGGTGTCTGGTTTTAATGTTTATCCGAGTGACATTGAAAGTGTCTTGGCAAGTTGTCGCGGTATCATGGAGTCTGCGGTAGTGGGTGTGCCATGTGATAAGACGGGTGAAGCGGTTAAAGCTTTCGTGGTGCGCGATGATCCGTTGTTATCCCAACAGGATATTTTAGAATTTTGTAAAACTAAATTAACGCGCTATAAATTACCTAAGCAAATCGAATTTTGTGACACACTACCGAAATCGCATGTGGGGAAAATCCTAAAGCGTGAATTACGTGACACACCGGTGGCAATGGTGGAATAGTATTCGGTGCCAGGTACGTGCCAGGTACCATTGAGATACTT
>NVSS01000107.1 GCA_002732805.1 Coxiella sp. (in: g-proteobacteria) | reverse complement strand
GTCCATCTAGTGGGGAGACTGCATATAACGCATTGATCATTTCGTGCTCGCTAATGTCGGGGTTAGGGCTGTATCATACCAAAAAAGAGATCCTTCTGATATACTGCTGAATCCAAAACGCAGTTGAGATAGGTAGATGAAGTATATTGACTTAAACCATCAATACAAGCGGATCAAGCCAGCAGTTGATGCGGCTATTCAGCGTGTTCTTGATCATGGGCAGTTCATCATGGGGCCTGAAATCACTGAATTTGAACAGGTGTTAGCGGACTATGTGGGTGCCGAGCAGGCGATTGCTGTTTCAAGCGGTACGACCGCCTTACAAATTGCGCTGATGGCATTAGAGATTCAGCCCGGTGATGAGGTCATCACCACACCCTTTAGTTTCTTTGCCACGGCTGAAGTTATTTATCTGTTGGGTGCTAAACCCATCTATGTGGACATTGATCCACGCACATATAATCTTGATCCAGAGGCGCTTGCATGTGCCATTACCGATAAAACAAAAGCTATTATACCGGTAAGCCTCTATGGACAATGTGCGGATATGGATGCGATTAATGATGTTGCTAATCAGCACGGTATCGCAGTGATAGAAGATGCAGCACAGAGTTTTGGCGCTACCTATAAAGGTCGCAAGTCCTGTGCGCTGAGCACGATTGCGTGTGCGAGCTTTTTTCCTTCTAAGCCATTGGGTGCGTATGGTGATGCTGGCGCTTGTTTTACCAATGACGCCGCGTTGGCAGAGCGTATGCGGTCGATCCTTAATCACGGACAAAATGGGCGTTACCATCATGAATTGATCGGTATCAACGGGCGTTGTGATACGCTTCAGGCGGCGATATTATTGCAAAAAATGACGGTGTTTGATGAGGAGCTAGCGCTACGTGAGCAAGTGGCAGCGTGGTATGGCGATGCGTTAGGCGCAGAGCGTGCACCCTTTATTGCAGATTATAATCAGAGTGCCTGGGCGCAATATACAATTGAAGTTGATGGCCGTGAGCAGGTGCAGGCTGCGTTAGCTGAGTTGAACATTCCAACAGCGGTTCATTACCCTAAAGGATTACATCAGCAACCCATAATCGCGTCCCTCGAAACGGATGTTTTATCTTTTCCTAAGACTGAATCTGCAGGGCAGCGCGTGATGAGCGTACCGTTTCACCCGTACATGACACAGACTGATGTTCGTTGCGTGGTTGAGTCAATTGACAAAGTGATGTCCAAAGTTTGCTCACAATGAAGTAATCACTTGCAATTGTCAGGTAATTCGATACAGTGTTCATGCTATGAACGCTAAACAAAAAAACAATGACATCACATTAAACTTACTGCAGTCTATTGCAGATCGCTCTGATATTACTCAGCGTGGACTTGCGCGTCGCTTGGGTTTGGCGTTGGGTCTAACCAATAGCTACCTCAAAACCTGCGTCAAAGCCGGCTTTATTAAAATTGAGCAGATCCCAGCAAATCGCTATCTCTATTATTTAACCCCGCACGGCTTGGCTGAAAAGGGTCGTTTGTTAACCGAGTACTTGCAGCGTTCAATGCAGGCGTTTCGTGGTGCACGTCAGGAATGCAGTGACTTCTTTTCGTCGATTACCTTGTTTGATTTTCCAGTGGCAGTGATTGGAAATGGTGATCTATTGGATTTGGTGGAATTGATTGCCCAAAGTCACCACATACACGTGGCGAGCTATGCATCAGTGAGCGACGTTATTAAGCAACACGACTATTGGATCATAGCAAGTTTTGAAAATGCGCAGATGTATTACCAACAATTGCGAGATACAGCCGATGACAAGTCGGTTTTTTGTTTTAGCATGCTCGCCGTGCGGCGTGACAGTAGTGATTTAACGTTAACAAACAATAACATTAACATGGGGCAGGTAGAATAATGGCATCGACATCCGTATTATCTTCATTTAAAAAATTATTTCATATCTTAAATGTGTCTGAAAAGCGTCAGTTGATAATGGCGGCAAGCATGGCATTTTTTGTTGCGTTGATGGAAGTGATCACGGCGATATCAATTGCATTGTTCGCACAATCGTTAGTGCGCCCCGAAAACGTATACATGCATTTACACAAATACCACCTTATTAAAACGGGGTTTAATCCACAGCAGATCTTATTATATATGGCGATTTTGTGTGGGGTGACGTACTTGATTAAAAACGTGGGCGCATCTTTTGATGTTTTTCACCAAAATAAAGTCATCCAGCGCATAGGGTTAAATATAAAGAAACGCTTGCTGCAGAAATACATGGGATTGTCCTATGAGAAATACATCACGCGAAATTCGTCGATACCCTTATCGGTTATGAATACTGATATCAACCGCGCCATCAATTATGGGCTGGTACAAATGATGGGGATTTTTTCTGAAGGGTTGGTGTTTGTTATATTAATTGCCTTTATTGTTTATGTGAATCCCGTATTTGCGTTAGTGATATTTGCAGTGGGGGCGCTGATTGCCTTGCTCATGATCAAATATTTATTGCCGTTGAGTTATCGATTGGGTGATAATTTAAGCACTTCCACCAAGGCAACGAACTTTCATTTGGTGCAGTTATTACATACCTTTAAAGAAGTTGTATTAGCTGCAAAAGAGGCTAAGTTTTCCAAAAGCTATAATGAGCAAGCAGTCACGATGGCAGATGCCAATTGTTTGTTCAACGTATTCCAGCATTTTCCACGTATCATCATTGAAACAATCTTTATTGGACTCTTTGTTTTAAGTGTTGTTTATCTCTGTTTAACGAAGCAGTCATCAGCCCATATCATGGCGCTTATGGGGGGGTATTTATACGCTGCCTTTCGACTAATGCCGGGCTTAAATCGGATCATTACGCAATTGAACAACGCTAAAAGTGCGATCAAAAGTATTGATATGGTGGATGAGGAATTCAAGCTTAATGATGATACATTGCAGTCGTTACAGTCGGTGACTGATTTTTCATTTACATCAATGATCAGGCTCCAAGATGTGAATTTTAAGTATGCCTCTGAGGATCGCATGATCTTACAACATATTAATTTAACAATATCAAAAGGCGAATGTGTTGGTGTGGTTGGCAGTACAGGGTCGGGTAAGTCAACACTAATAGACTTAATGCTGGGGTTGTTGCAACCTACCTCAGGAGATATCACTATCGATGGAAAATACCCGGTGAATTGCAGGCAGTGGCACGAAATGATTGGTTATGTGCCACAAAGTTTAAATTTAATTGATGATAGTATCAAGGCAAATATAGCATTCGGTGATGAGACCGAGTTGGTTGATGAGCGTCATATCGCTAGTCTGATTAAACAAGTGCAATTGACGCACCTCGTCGCTAAACTTGAAAAAGGTGTTGAGACGCCAGTGGGCGAACGTGGCGTTCAGCTATCCGGTGGCGAACGGCAACGCATAGCCATTGCACGCGCCTTATATACCGATCCGGATGTACTGATTTTTGATGAGGCCACCTCTGCTTTGGATACGGAAACCGAGTCACAAATGATGGAAACAATATATTCTGTTGCCAAAGATCATACGGTTATCATGGTGGCACACCGCATATCCACGCTGAAGGGTTGCGATCGTATTTTTGTCTTCGAAGAGGGTGCCTTAAAATCAGTGACCACGTACGATGAATTAATTGAGGAAACTATTTAACGTGCTTAGTCCTACTGCCTCAGTAAAGCCACGCCTACTCATTGTGGTTACCGCGTTAGATATGGGCGGCACAGAGAAGCACCTATTAGCCGTATTGCCACACTTGCGCGTACGCTATGATATTTTTATTTATGCGATGTTACATGCAGGTGCGCTACATGAGCAATTTAATCAGGCTGGTATTCCTGTGTTTTATACACGTGTGGATTCTTGTCGTCGTCGCTCTGTTTTTTCTAGCCTCACGCATCGATTTGTTGCTGTCATTAAGTTCACCCGTCACCTCTTAAGGCATGACTATGAGGCTATTCATTTTTTCTTACCGGCGGCTTACACAATGGGCGGCTGTATTGCAACCTTGCTGCGCCGACAACCCTTGCTCATGAGTCGTCGCTCTCAAAATGATTACCAAGAAAAACATCCAATAGCGGCTAAAATAGAATATTTCTTACATAAGAAAATGCGTTGTGTGATGGCAAACTCTACGAAGGTAGCTGAGCAGTTGGGTGAAGAAGGCGTGACACCGTCGCAATTGAGGTTGATTCATAATGGCGTAGATTTAGCACAGTTTGGCGCAAGAACCGTATCGGAAAATGACCGATTGGTGTTTGCTATCGTTGCCAATCTATATACGTATAAAGGGCATGCTGATTTACTTCAAGCATTGGCGTTAATCAAAGATCGGCTACCAGACGATTGGATAATATTATGTATTGGGCGTGATGCGGGGGCGCTTTCCAATCTGCGCGTATTAGCACAGCAATTGTCGCTTGATCAACACATTCAATTTTTAGGTGAATGCACCAATGTGTCAGAAATTTTGCAAACCGTTGATGTCGGTGTGCTGTGTTCGCATGAAGAAGGTTTTTCCAATGCTATTTTGGAATTTATGGCATCCTCTGTACCCATGGTGGTAACGAATGTGGGTGGTAATGCGGAAGCGGTGATGGATCAGGTGTGTGGCTATGTCGTGCCGGCGCGCGATCCAGGCGCACTGGGTGAGGCACTGTTAACGCTCGCATTAAACAAAGAGATACGCAGGCAATTTGGTGCAGCAGCACGCCAGCGTGTAGAGACGCAATTTTCATTGGGTGCGTGTATTGAACAGTATGACGTGTTATACCAATCTATTTTAAGCGAGGAAGCATCATGTGCGGCTTTGTAGGGTATTATGAATTTAAGCGTTCATCAGCAGTTGATGATTTCGCTGTCATTGCGCGTATGTCAGATAAAATAGAACAACGAGGGCCAGATTCCTACGGCTATTGGGCCGATCATAATGAGCCTTTAGTATTCGGACACCGTCGGTTAGCGATTGTTGATTTATCGGCAGCTGGACATCAGCCGATGCAATCAAGCTCGACGCGTTACATGATCAATTACAATGGTGAGTTGTATAATACGCCTGAGGTTCGCAGTGAACTTGAAGCACTGGGCATTCAATTTAAAGGACACTCTGATACAGAGGTGCTCTTAGAAGCCTGTGCCTTTTGGGGTGTTGAAACGGCACTTTCAAAAGTCAATGGCATGTTTGCTTTTGCATTATGGGATAAACAAGATAAGCGTCTTTTCTTAGCGCGTGATCGGCTGGGTATTAAGCCTTTGTATTGGGGCTTTAATAATGATGTGTTGTTTTTCGGGTCACAGTTAACTGCTTTTTCAGGACATCCTGATTGGCAGCCCCAGTTAGATCGTGAGGCGCTGGTTCCCTATTTTCGTTTTAATTATATTCCTGCCCCTCAAACGATTTACAAAGAGATGTTTAAGCTTAAGCCAGGTTGCGTCGTTACGATAGACAGCCAGCGTCAGGTGCGTGAACAGTCCTATTGGAAATTAACAACACATGTTAATAGTCATGAACAGCCGGTTGATATTACACAGGATGACATCGAATCCTTGCTGTCCGATTCAGTAAAACGTCGAATGATGGCAGATGTTCCGTTAGGCGCTTTTTTGTCGGGTGGGATTGATAGCTCATTAATTGTTGCGCTGATGCAATCACAAAGCAGCAAGCGGATTAAAACGTTTACAATTGGTTTTCATGAGCCTGAATTTAATGAAGCGACACATGCTAAGGCCGTCGCCTCACATTTAGGGACTGATCATAATGAATTGTACTTATCAATGAATCAAGCAGCAGACTTGGTGCCATCAATTCAGCAATGGTACGGTGAACCGTTTGCAGATTCGTCGCAAATACCAACCTATCTTGTGTCACAACTGGCGAAACAACAAGTGACGGTCAGTTTGTCAGGTGACGGTGGTGATGAATTATTTGCAGGCTATAATCGGTATCGGTTAGCACAAAAAATGGCAAGACCCATGACGGTGATTCCGCGTTTTTTACGTCGTGGTGGAGCGGGATTAATGACGGCAATTCCAGAATCGGCATGGGATCGAATTGGACGGTTGTCAGCAAAGTTACCCAGCCAGCTCGGCAATAAAATATATAAATTTGCTCATGTGTTTAAGGGTGATTTAGACGATCTTTATCAATCCTTGGTAAGTTTATGGCAGCAGCCTGAGCAATTGGTGTTAGGTCAAAACGGTCACTATCAATGGCCGGACGTGTCGTCTATCGAAAATTTGGTATCACGCATGCAGGCTATCGATGGGTTAACCTATTTGCCAGATGATATCTTAACAAAAGTAGATCGCGCAAGTATGGCCTGTAGTTTGGAGGCGCGAGTACCGCTGCTTGATCATCGTGTTGTTGAAATGGCGTATTCAATGCCCTTAGCGCGTAAAATACAGGATGGGAAAACAAAATGGCCGTTGCGTGAGATACTTTATAAACACGTACCACAGAAAATAATGGAACGGCCTAAAATGGGTTTTGGTGTACCGATTGGTGCGTGGTTACGTCAAGGATTACGCGACTGGGCTGAGGATTTGTTGAATCCAATTGCCATGGATCAAGCGGGTATCTTGGATACGCAACAGGTGCAACGTTGTTGGCAGCAACATTTGAACGGCACGGCAAATTGGCAATATGCATTGTGGGGTGTATTAATGTTTCAAGACTGGCAGCGACATAATGGCATAGGGTTATGAGTAACTGCTTATTGCTGGTCATTAATAACCTTGGGTTTTTGTATTCACATCGTTTACAGGTGGCGTTATCCGCTGCTAATTCGGGCTATGACGTGCATGTAGCGACTTATTTTGATGGCAAGGATGAATTGAAGAACTGCGATCAAATCACTTACCATCGCATTAAATTTAATCGCAACTCAACCAATCCTCTAAAAGATGCACCGGCGTTTCTACAGCTGATATCATTGTACCGACGTATTAAACCAACGGTCATTCATCATATTGGTATGAAACCCATTCTATTTGGCAGTTTAGCAGCACGATTTTTTTCATCGGCACGCTATGTGAATGCAATTTCAGGGTTAGGCTATTTATTTATAAGCACATCAACTAAAGCAGCAATCATTCGTGGTTTATTGGTGAAAGGATTCAAGCTCGGATTTTCATCGCCTCGCTGCAATTTTATTTTTCAAAATGATTTTGATCGTGATGAATTTAGGAAAAGACGCATAATCAGGTCGACACATCAAGTGACGATGATCCGCGGGTCGGGTGTGGATCTTGATGAATTTTCAAGTGTGACGGCACACAATATTGAGCCATTAGTTGTGTTGCCTGCACGTTTACTGTGGGATAAAGGCGTGGGTGAATTTGTAGCGGCAGCACGTCAATTACAACATCGCGTATCCGCACGATTTATTCTAGTAGGTGATGTCGACCTGATCAATCCAGCCAGTGTAACCCGAGCGCAAGTAGCACAGTGGGTAGAAGAAGGTATTGTTGAACATTGGGGGTGGCGAACGGACATGGACAAGGTTTTTCAACAGGCAGATATTGTATGTTTACCGTCGTATCGTGAAGGCATGCCAAAAGCACTCTTAGAGGCTGCTGCCAGTGGTTGCCCAATTGTCACAACTGATGCGCCGGGTTGTAACGACGTCGTGAAGCACGGCGAAAATGGATTTTTAGTTCCCGTTAAAGATACCGATCATTTGTTAGAGCGCTTAGAAACACTGATTAACAATCCAAAATTACGTACAGAAATGGGACGACAATCACGCTTACGTGCAGAACAACTATTTGGCATTACGCACGTTGTCGAGCAGCATTTAACACTTTATTTGCAATTAATTAATCCCTCTAAGCGCTGGATTAGCACTGAGTAGTGGTGTTCCTTCTCCTGCTTCAATACCACTAGCGTGCTGGAACAAGGCATATCGTTCCAATTTGATAGCGCGAGATAAATCTGAATATAAATGCGTTATTCTAACCCTGTTTATTTTAGCAAGAGCAACG
>NVSS01000106.1 GCA_002732805.1 Coxiella sp. (in: g-proteobacteria) | reverse complement strand
TTTTCTGATTTTAATTTTTATTATAACGCCTGCGATGCCTTTAAATTTGGCACTCAGGCAGCACCCTTTTTCATTAAGCACATGCGCGATGAAAAACATTGCCCCTTAGTCGTCGCCGCTGAGCCACTGCATTGGTTTACGCAACAACTTCGGTCGCGAGTGCACACTGCCACTGATCACGTTTGTGCTATTGATGCAGCACATCCTGGTTGGAGACTACAATTGCAGAGCGGACAATCAATCACTACCCAAAAAATAATAATGGCCATTGGATCGACACCCCGCGTTTTAGATATTCCTTACTTACAAACAATACCGCTCACCATTGCGCTCGATCCCGAGGAACTCGAAGAACACATCGAGCTCGACGATCGTCTTGCTGTTTTTGGTGGCTCACAATCTGCCGATGCTGTGTTACGAAACTTAGGCTCTATGGGTACGGAAAATACAGTACATTTTTATCGATCACAATCTACGTTTGACTTCCATTTGGGTGATTCTGCCCTAGATTCCCAGCCTTTTTCACCTGATACGTTAGAGCATCGATTAGCAGGTTGTAACAAAGCAATTTATGCCATTGGCTTTCAGCAGCGCTCACTGCCCATTGAATCACTTACTAAAAATTATGCTTACGATACAAAAACCGGTGTTATTGCGCCGGGGATTTACGGTATTGGAATAGCGTTTCCTGAGCTCCTGCCCTACAGACACGGACAAACAGACTATCCAAACATTGCCATACCTGCATTCTGTGAGCGACTCGATAACCTACTGGATGACTGGCTTAATACGCCTAGCGTTGTTGCTCAATCAAACCACTCTCTTGTAGCTGACTCATGAAAACATGCAGATCCGGCTCACAAACAGACCGCGGGACATCATAGTCCCGCATAATTCCATCCCGTATCTGAGCAAAAGATTTGGTTTGCGCTAATGAGTGCCAAATATCAGCAGCGATATCACTGAGTCGAAAACAGTCCGTGTCCGCATTCAATACCAAAAGCTCACCGTCTATGACAGACGCAATAACCTTCTGCGCCCTCGCATAGCGTAGTGCGCTCATCGTCTTTTCTTGGCGGCAGGTTTACGCTCCCTGTCAGCCTTATGATGCTTATTGGTCACCTTGTGATGCTTCTTGGCCGGTACCCACACGCCATTCTTCCACATGCCGCCCGGGAAGGCCTTCGTTGGTTTTCTTGCGCGTGGTGCTTTATATTTTTTGGCCGCCTTACCTGCGGCTCGATTGACATTATCAACATCAGTAACGGTGAGCGATTTTGAATTATTGACATACGATCTTGAATTATTGACATACGCTTTAGATTTATAGGCCGCAATCGCAGGCGCATACGCACCCACCATAAATACACCGGTCGTCAGCATAATCGCGCTAGTACGTATAAAAGTTTTCATTGTTTAGCATCCCTGTTTAAACAGACAAATTAAACAATAACGGGGTTTGATTGGAGCGTCAAGCGACGAGATCGCCGTATCTCATTTGCAGCTTGGTCAGCGCTGCAACCGTAGCGGTTTCAGTGCGCAATACACGCGGCCCGAGGGATAATGACAAAAATTCATTCTGATGTGCGTAGGACATTTCATCATCCGTTAGCCCGCCTTCTGGGCCAATCAATAAACTCGCCTTGGTGGCCTTTGTTGTGTCTGCTTGCGCGCTCTCGTTAAAATCACAAATAAAACGCAGTCCTTCACAGTGATCAATCCAGTCATTCATCCGTTGCGGGGGATGTATGGTAGGTATACGCGTACGCCCTGATTGCTCACACGCACTAATAATTACCTTTCGCCAATGATCTAAGCGTTTTTGCAGGCGCTCTGCCGACAGCTTCACATTACAGCGCTCTGTTATTAATGGCGTAATGGCCGCCACCCCAAGCTCAACCGATTTTTGGATGGCATAATCCATGCGCTCACCGCGTGACAAGCCCTGCCCTAAATGCACAGCCAACGGCGATTCACGATCAATGGGGTCATGGCTGACGACATGCACCACGGCACATTTTTTTTGTTCATCCACGAGCTCGACGTGGTATTCACCACCTTGGCCATTAAATGTTACAAACTGTTCACCTTTTCTAAGGCGTAATACAGTCAATAGATGCTGACTTGCAAAACGATCAAGGCAAACATCCTCACCAATCCCCAAAGGGGTTTCTTGAAAAATTCGAATCATAGGACACATTATAGTAAACTATGGGGACTAACGACAATAGGGATGATAAACATGAAAGGATACAAAAGGTTATGTGGGGCTTGTATTATTTTTGGGATACTACCTTGCACAGGATTGGCCGTTGCGTTTCATAATGTCCCCGAAAATCTCAGCATCCATAAAGGTCGTTTGATTGAATACCATGACTCGGGCCAATACTACGGCGATATCTCATCAGTGACCCAGCGCGCGCTCTACTATCTAAAATTTCGCATCAATCAAAACAAGCGCCTTAAGCAGCCCAAAAAATTAGCCGTGGTGTTTGATATCGATGAAACAGCGCTAACCAATTACGATGACATGCGCCATTTAAATTTTGGTGGCACCGAAGACAATAAAGAAATTCTTGAGGCTGATGCACACGATCCTGCGATTCCTTATTCACGCACGCTATATACATTCGCCAAAAGTCATGGCGTTTCGGTTTTCTTTATTACGGGCAGACGCGAACGTTTGCGCAAACCCACCATTACTAATTTAACCCAAGACGGTTATACCCAATGGGCCGGTCTTTTTATGAAACCTAACACCTACAACAAACCCTCCGTCGTCCCTTACAAAGTAGCCATGCGCAAAAAAATTATTAAAATGGGTTATGACATCGTGTTTAACCTGGGTGATCAAGAAAGTGATTTAGCCGGTGGCTTTGCAGACATGACCTTCAAAGTGCCTGATCCGTTTTATATTACGGCGTAATTGACTATTCAACTGAACGTAATTATTCGTCCGCCTTAGATGCCTCATTGATTTAGCCATTAAAGTCAATGGCTTGACCATTTTAAGCTGGCATCTTAAAATGGTCAGATGATTCATCTCGGTTTTATGTGTACCCGGACTAATCCAATTCCTTCGGCCGCATCAGCCAAGCCAAAGCGCCACCACCCAGCCTAACCTCCTGCCATTGTTGCACATTAAAATCAATTCTTGCCATCGATGCGGTGGGGAACTGGACCCCGCCTGAGTGGGTGCTCATGCTAATAAACGATGAAAAAATAGGTTCATGCCCTACTAGGCAAGCGATGTGATCGTCGCTAGATAGGTTTTGCAGCAGGCTTAACAGTACTTTTGGCGAACCGCCATAGATGTCTCCTTCCAGTCTGTATCGAGAACCCCAGCTTCCTGCTGCCATGGCTAATTCAACCGTTGTCCGCGCTCGCACTGCCGTCGATGACAGAACGACATCAGGGATCTGATCTAGTCCTGCTAAGTATTTTCCCATTTTTTTAGCCGCATTGACGCCCTTTTGAGCTAGCGGCCGGTCATGATCCGAGCCATAATCTGCATCCCAGTCGGACTTACCGTGTCTGAACAAAATAACTGATCTCATTAGTTTTCTCCAAGGTGCCAGATCCGTTTTATAGGACGGCGTGACGATTAAGTTTCATCCAGGGGGAATCGTTCTGCCAAGTATAAGGGTAAATACTGTATATTTTCTTTTGTATTGATCCGCATGTTGTTAGCGCTCATAATCACACGATAAGCTGGGCGGTACTTTTGTGCAAACACACTCAGGCTTTTCGCGCGTGTCACCCAGCCTGATTTTACTTCAATGGGAATAAGCGCTGCATCTATTTCACGAATGAACTCAACTTCAGCAGATTTCTCTACCCAACTATACTGAGCTAATGCAGATGTACTGCCAAATGCAACGGCAATAAAGTTTTCAGCATAAAAACCTTTATAAGAACCGTAGCTATAATCTAGGATTGTCTTCACGCTAATATCACAGAGTGCACCCAAGATACCCACGTCAAAAATAAATAATTTAAATTCATTGTCTTTTGCATAGGCCTTAAGAGGCAATGCCCCTTTCTTTACAATACCTACTTTAATAATTAATCCGGCGGCCCCTAGCCAATCAAGTGCATCTGCTAGCTTGCTATATCGATCAATACCCGGAATAGCCCCTTTAAATTTAAATTTCTTCGCTGACCCATCCTGGGTTTGAGCAAGTTGTTCGGGTATGTTGCGCCATATACGATTAATATGCATGGCATTCAATTTACCCGAATGCTTGGCAATGTCTGAAAAATAGTCCTCAATAAGGTCTAACTGTTTTTCTCTAACAAGATTAAATGCAGTCACGAGATCATCACTATGTTCACAATAAATCCGGACAACGTCAGGCAATCCCCCCACTATAAAATAGTGCTGCAACCGTTCCCACAAGTGCTCATGTGCAATTTGAGGTATCGTATCACGCGTTGTCAGCTGCTGTAATAATTCAACATATTGCACATCATCAACCGCCCCTAAAAACTCAAGGAATGACATCGGATACATTTCTAAATGATTCACCTTTCCTACCGGATAGGAAACGGGATTCAAATAGACACCCAATAACGAACCCGCCGCACAAACATAAGCCGCCGGCATATCTTCACAAAAATATTTTAAACTGGTTAATGCATTTGGGCAGGCTTGAATTTCATCAAAAATGATTAGGTCATTCTCGATGTCTATCCGTGTTTGCCTATGTAAACTCAAGGCCTGGATAATTTTGGCAGGCTCCAAACTCTCGTCAAAGATGGAAGCCAGCTTGGGCTCTTTTTCAAAATTGAAGTAATGGTGCTGTGGAAAATGCGCCTCAGCAAACGCTAACAGCGCATATGTTTTTCCAACCTGACGAGCGCCCTTCAAAATCAACGGCTTACGGTCTTTTCGCTGCTTCCACGTTACTAATTTTGTTGCAATAAATCGCCTCATAAGTGTGACTATAGCACAATATACATTTTTTCGTGCCATTTTATGTATAAGTTATACATTTTTTCGTACCATTTTATGTATGGTTATTACATTTTCAATGAGATAGCGACCGTCTTCCAGCCAATTTTAAATTACTATATATATCACAAGACCTACTTCGTACAAGCACAACTCGCAATTATCGTCATTATTGACGATAATTACTTGTAAAAATCGTCAAATTCGACGGTTTTTACAAGTACGAGACACAAAATGTAACGATAATTGCGACACAGCCCTCCAATTAGCTGTGAACTAAATGGCCGTGATCATTATGGAAGTTGCTGTCGCCTCGTTTCACCGTCAGGACGCTGGCATCACAAACGGCATAGGGATAAATACATTGTTGATAAGGCATGCCTTCACAGCAACCAGAATTATAGCTACAGGTGTCATCGCTCTTATTGTAGCTTGAGTTAAAGGGTTTACCTGCTCGATCACCCGGAGCGGTGCAAACAACACCACAACTTTGCCCTGCTGAGCTTTTATTCCAGGTGTCTGTGCATTGTGGCGCAAGGGTTGCGGATGCACAATTTGCACCTAAAAGTGCAATTCCTGCAATTAAGAAGTTAGTGTATTTTTTCATATTAAATTCCTTTGGCGGTGAATAAGCCGAGGCGCACTGCTGCAAAAAATATAATGTTGGAGCAGCGCCCTAATGGGCATTTCTTGGGTTGAATTACTTTCGCGATTTCGTTTTTTTCAGCTTCGTTTTTTTCTTCCAACTTTTCAGGGAGCGCGGCTCGAGGCGTTGCGTTAAGGTGAGCTGATCTGCGGGCGCATCTTTGGTTACGATAGAACCCGATGCGATAACGGCATTTTTGCCTATTTTCACAGGGGCAACCAGGCTGGTATTAGAACCAATAAAAGCGCCTTCTTCAATCGTGGTTGGCCATTTATTTTCGCCGTCGTAATTACATGTAATCACACCCGCGCCAATGTTGGCGTTGTCGCCGATAGTGGCATCACCAAGGTACGCTAAATGACTGGCCTTGCTTCCCTTGCCGATCGTTGTTTTTTTCGTCTCGACAAAATTACCGACTTTAGCCCCTTCCATCAATACCGTGCCTGGACGAATGCGCGCGAACGGCCCAACCTGAGCGCCCGCTGCGATTTTCGCACCGTTAATGATTGTGTTGGCGTGAACAGTGACGTTATTACCAAGCGTCACATCCTTTAAAATAACATTGGGACCAATATAGCAGTTATTGCCTATTTCTACGTGACCCTCTAACACGACGTTCACATCAATCGTCGTATCCATACCTGCTTTCACCTGACCGCGCACGTCCAAGCGTGTAGGATCAAGTAACGTCACGCCTGAGAACGCTAAGCGTTGTGCCTGTGTTTTTTGAAAGTAGCGCTCTAATGTAGCTTGCTGCCAACGATCATTAATGCCTTGCACCTCTTCATGACAATGCGCCATTACACCGCCCACGGGTGTGCCCCCCGCAACAGAGAGCGCAACAATATCGGTTAAGTAATATTCATTCTGTTTGTTTTTGTTTTTTAGGCTTGGCAACCAGGTTTTAAGGTGTTTTGCAGTGGTCGTCAAAATACCCGTATTAATCTCTTTGATTTTTCGTATCGATGCACTGGCGTCTTTGTGTTCGACAATCGCAACAATATTCCCGACTTCATTACGAATGATACGCCCAAACCCGGCAGGGTCTTGCAATTCGGTTACCACCAAACCCAAGCCATTGACGGGCGTGTCTAATAAGAGTTGTTTGAGGGTGCGCACTGAAATAAGTGGCACATCACCATAAAGCACCAACACATTGTCCGCCGTATCACAATGCGGTAGCGCCTGAGCAACCGCGTGACCCGTACCCAAGCGCTTTGCCTGTTTCACCCAATTTACTTCTAAATGCGGTAATGTTTGCGGCACCAGTTCACCGCCATTGCCGTAGATCACATGAATCATTGCAGGCTCAAGCAGTTGTGCTGTATTCACAACATGCTCTAACATCGACAGCCCGCCCACCTGGTGCAGTATTTTTGGCATCTTGGATGCCATTCTCTTTCCGCTGCCTGCAGCAAGGATTACAATATGAAGTCCCATTCAATTCCTCCGTAAGGTGGCCATGTGCGCGTTATCTTTTTTCGCGTAATCGCTTAATCGCTTGCAACTGTGCGGCTGCTTGAGCCAACTCCAGCAACGCTTGCGCATATTCAGTTTTTGATTTCTTTTCGCTAACCAATTTTTCAGCGCGCTCTTTCGCTACTTGCGCAGCAGCTTCGTCTAAATCAGCAGCACGTTGTGCGGTATCCGCTAGAATCGTTACGCAATCTGGTTGCACCTCAAGCATGCCGCCTGAAATATAAAACACTTCTTCTTTGCCGTCCGCTAAGGTTGCTGTCACTTGGCCCGGCTTTAATACCGTCAATAACGCAGTATGGCCTGGGTGTATGCCTAATTCGCCCATGCTGCCGGTGACGATCAAATGCTGCACATCGCCCTTAAAAAGCGATGCTTCAGCACTCACAATATCGAGTTCTAGTGTTGGTGCATCAGACATTCAATCTACCTCTTATAACGATTTAGCGCGTTCAACAGCTTCTTCGATGCTGCCCACCATGTAAAATGCTTGTTCGGGTAAGTCATCATAATCACCATTAATGATGCCCTTAAAGCTGCGAATCGTATCTTTCAGTGATACATATTTGCCCGGCGCACCCGTGAAGACTTCAGCCACAAAGAACGGTTGAGACAAAAAGCGTTCGATTTTACGTGCACGGCGCACTGATAATTTATCTTCTTCAGATAATTCATCCATACCAAGAATAGCAATAATATCTTTTAATTCTTTGTAACGTTGTAAAATCTGTTGCACAGAGCGCGCTACGTTGTAATGCTCATCGCCAATGATTAAAGGATCTAACTGACGCGACGAAGAATCCAACGGATCAATCGCAGGGTAAATACCTTTTTCAGCAATAGAGCGTGATAATACAATCGTAGAATCCAAATGCGCAAACGTGGTCGCTGGCGCCGGATCCGTCAAATCATCCGCTGGTACATACACTGCTTGAATCGATGTGATCGAGCCTTTCTTAGTGGATGTAATACGCTCTTGTAAAATACCCATTT
>NVSS01000105.1 GCA_002732805.1 Coxiella sp. (in: g-proteobacteria) | reverse complement strand
TGTTTCACGTATGCGATCATGAGTGGGGCGCAATGCACCCACATTCGGAAATTTAAGTTTGCGGCCGCGCCAGCGCCCGCCGATAATACGCACGGCACCCATATTAGGCCTTAGGTCCAACGGTTACCAAGATCATATCCTTTGGATGCAGCGTCGATTGCATCGCATTTTTAACATCATTAACAGTTACCGCATTTATGTTTTTCAAGAACGTATCCAAATAATTCAGGGGTCTTTTATAAAATGCAATGTTAGTAACAACACCTGCAATACTTTTATTGGTTGTCACCCCTAGTGGAAAACTGCCATTGATATAATTTTTTGCGTCTTTTAATTGCTTTGTAGTGGGGCCGTCGTTAATAAAGTCGTCGACTGTTTTCTTAACCACAGCGATTGTTGCAGCCGTTTTATCCGCACGTGTTTTAAGCTGTACTGCAAACGGACCTTTATAACGTAGCGGGTCAAATTGGCTGCCCACCGAATACGATAAGCCGCGTTTATTGCGCACGCTATCAAACAACAGTGAGGTCATGGGCAAGCCGCCTAAAATATAATTACCGACTACCAGCGCATAATAATGCGGGTTTTGACGGGTAATGCCCAGCTGCCCCAACACAATCGCTGTCTGCTTAGAAGGGAACTCAACATGTACTGTTTTACCGGTTGCGTCAGCCGTCATCATAGCAAAGCGTTTCGCGGGCGCACCTTCGGGTAATTGCTGTGACAACGTTTCGGCAATTGATTTCGCTTTCGATGCTGATAAATCGCCTACTAAAACGATATCCGCGTTTTTCGCAACGTAATAATGTTGATAGAAATTGGAAACATCAGCCAATGTCATGTTTTGCAAACTGGCTAACGTGCCATTAACGGGATGGCCATACGGCTCATCGCCATAGAGTGTTTTAAAAAATGTCTTACCCGCCACCGCATCCGGGGTTTGCATATTGGCTTTGATTGACGTTTGGCCTAGACGTATCGAGCGTTGAAATGCTTTGTCCGCAAAAATAGCGTGGCCCAACACATCATTAAACGTCTTCAATGCAGGCCTTAAGTATTTTTTATTCGTTAGGCTACGTAATGACACGGTCGCCATATCACGGTCTAAATAACCTGAAAATAAAGCACCTACGCGATCGAATTGGTCCGCCACTTGATCTGCGGATAAGGTTTTTGTGCCTTGACCAATCATATTGTTCGTCACGGCAGCCAAACCCCAGTCTTTACCATCGTAAGCTGAACCCGCTGCAAAAACGAGACGCACATCAACAATGGGTAACGACGTTAGTTTAACAAAATAAACGGATGCGCCATTCGTAGTTTGCCAATGTTGGATCTTTACATTGGCGGCGGCTGACGCCACGCTCATGAGTAACAACGCTATGGATACGATTACATTTAACACTCTATACATGATGATTATCTCCTATGCGCTCAGCTTTCGGTTTAAGCGTTGCCACGGTTAAATTTTGCGATGTTAAATATAAACGCGCGACTGCTTGAATTTGTTGTGGCGTTACTTTTGATACGTTCGCCACATAGTCGCGTGTCAACTTCCATGACAAGCCGGCCATTTCAGGAATGCCGATCTCATACATTTGATACATCAATGAATCTTTTTGAAAGACATTCGACGCGATGACTTGCGCCTTTATCCGCTCTAACTCAGCCGGACTAACGGGCTGATCTTGAAGATGCTTCACCTCTGCCAAAAACGCTTGTTTGAGCTGCTGTGTCGTGTGATTAGAGGCGGGCGTGCCCGACAACACCAACAAATCATCGTGCAAACGGAACGGATCGTAAGATGCGTTTGCGGCCACTGCAATTTGCTGCCCGCGCACCAAGCCTTGCTGCAATCGTGAGCTGTCTCCCGCACTTAACACATTGGCTAACATATCTAACGCATAAGGCTGCCACGCCTCTTTTGCGGTTTTAAGTTCCGGTACGTTATACCCCATCATCAAGGCGGGTAGTTTGGCCGGAATATTAACGACAATATCGCGCTCGCCCAAGCCCGCCACACCAACCCGTGGCTTAACCGTCGGCAATGTCTCAGAGGATATCGACCCAAAATATTTTTTCGCCAAATAAAGCACCTTCTTGGGATTAACATCACCCACAATCACTAGCACCGCATTATTCGGTGCGTACCATTGGTGGTACCACTGTTTTAAGTTCGCTAAGGTTAGGTGCTTCACGTCCGTCATCCAACCAATCACCGGGTGATGGTAAGGATTGTTAACGTGCGCAGCAGCATTGAAGCGTTCTGACGTCAGCCCTTGTGGGCTATCATCAACGCGCATGCGACGCTCTTCCATTACTACTTGATGCTCTTTATCATATAGCTTTTGATCAAGCACTAAATTGCGCATGCGATCTGATTCTATTTTCATGCTAAGCGGCAATTTATCCGCCGCCCACATTTGATAGTATGCGGTGAAGTCGTTACTGGTCATCGCATTTTGTTGGCCGCCATTATTTGTCACCATTTTCACAATCACACCAGGGCCATAAGTTTTGGTACCTTTAAACATCATATGCTCAAGCATATGTGAAATACCGGTAATGCCATCATGCTCATAGCTACCACCCACGCGATACCAGATGGACGCCAGTACCACGGGTGCGCGATGGTCTTCTCGTACAATAACCGTTAGTCCATTTTTTAAATGGTACTCTTGGGTGATGGTTTTGGCGGCAAAAGACAGGATTGGTAAAAATATTAGCAATAATAAAGCACGTTTCATCAAACACTCCTGTTGTAGGTATATACTGAAGGCGGTAATATGTCTTCCATTTAGTTGAACCAGTGTATCACAGGAACCCGTATGTTTAAATTTCGCAAAAAAGGCACTAAAGAAACGCAAAGTGATGTGCCCGGCACACCACACGAGGAGGCCCCAAGCACACCAATCGACACACCGGTCGACGCCCCCAAAAAGACAAAAAAAAGCTGGTTCAAGCGTCTCACTCAAGGGTTGCAAAAGACGCGCTCTCAAATGGGCGAGGGTATTGCAGCAACGTTCTTGGGTAAAAAGACAATCGATGACGAACTGTTTGAAACCCTAGAGACCACCTTACTCCTTGCTGATGTCGGCATAACAACAACCCAAAAAATTCTGGATAGTTTAACCAAGGACGTAAAGCGCAAACAACTCAGCGACCCGGCCGTACTTATGGTGGCGTTAAAACAACAGCTCGCTGACATCCTCGCCCCTTGCGTTCAACCACTAGTCATCAATCGTGAACCCTTTATCTTGCTCATGGTCGGCGTCAACGGTGCCGGTAAAACAACCAGCATCGCCAAAATAGCCAATTACTATAAAGAGCAAAACAAAAGTATCATGCTGGCTGCCGGTGATACCTTTCGTGCTGCTGCCATCGAGCAATTACAAGTATGGGGCGACCGCAATGAGGTACCCGTCATTTCACAACATTCGGGTGCTGATAGTGCCTCCGTTATTTATGATGCTATTGAATCCGCACAGGCCAAAAAAGTAGATTTACTCATCGCTGATACCGCAGGGCGTCTACATACCCAAGACCACCTCATGGAAGAGCTCAAAAAAGTAACGCGTGTGATTGGTAAGTTGGACACCACCGCCCCGCACGAAGTGATGCTCGTCATCGACTCCACTATGGGACAAAATGCACTACAACAAGCCTTACAATTTCACAAATCCATTGGGCTCACAGGCATTACACTGACCAAACTCGACGGTACCGCGAAAGGGGGCATCATTTTTGCCATTGCCGATCAATTACAATTGCCGATTCGCTTTATCGGCGTGGGCGAGGGCATTGAGGACCTAAAACCATTCAATGCCGACGAATTTATTGACGCCTTATTTGCCAACACGACCTCGGTACAAGAGGAAATAAATCATGATGCTTGATCGTGAGCTCGAGATTGCCCGTAAAGCCGCGCAAGCGGCGGCGGACATTCACCTTAAGTACCAAGCACTCGACAAGCACATTGAAATCAAACCTGACTTATCACCCGTGTCCATTGTCGATAAAATCTGTGAAGACGCGATCATTTCCATGCTCCATGATGCGTTCCCCAACGATGGCTTTTTGGGTGAAGAAACCGGCGCCACTGACGGCACAAGCGGACGCACTTGGATCATTGACCCGCTGGACGGCACACGGCCTTACCTCAAGGGCATCCCCACCTACAGTGTCTTGATCGCATTAGTGGAAGGCGCACAACCGATCGTCGGCGTGATGCAATTACCGGGACTCAACGAAGTCTATTATGCCGCAAAAGGCCAAGGCGCATTTTGCAATGGCAACCCCATCCACGTTTCAAATGTCAGCAAATTAGAAGACGCCTATGGCAGTGCTTATGGCCATATCAAACGCATGCATGACCCGCTAGGCAAGGCGGTCATCGCCGCCATGTACCACTGGGACTTTGCGATGGGCTTCATGGATGCTTACACCTATGGCTGCATCGCCAGCGGCAAACTCGACGTGTGCTTAAACCTTTCAGACAAGCCTTGGGATTGTGCTGCCGCCGCCTGCATTATTAAAGAAGCCGGCGGTCAATACTCCGACATTGACGGCAATGAATCTATTTTTAACGGGTCGTTTGTCATTTCAAACGGGCATCTTCACGCTACACTTCTAACGTCCCTCGACGGGTAGTGTCGAACGTGCCTGGTGTCACTCTCGGCTATTCTTACCTCTTTTTCCAATTTTTCAGTTAGTTAATTTTTGATTTTGTCCGTCTTCAACACGCCCATATGAAATGGGCACAATCCTTAGGCATCGTTTTAATGGTATCAATCAATGTCTCTTCACATCTATAGGGTATGCTGCTATCTAGTAAAGTAGGGGTGCATGCCTGTATACTAATGGAACCAACGCACTGACACAGGCTGCTTATGAAAAAAATGAAAAATGCGCGCGTACTTCAATTAACAGACTTGCATCTATTCAAATCAGATAGCGATAAAATGTTTGGCGTTACAACTAATGATCATTTTTTTAAAGTAATCGAACGCGTCAAAAAAAACCTTACGCCCTTGCCTGATATGATTTTGTTAACAGGCGATCTCTCTCAAGACGGCACCGCTGCGTCCTATGACATCATTGCAAATACAATTGACCCGCTCGGCATTCCCGCCTATTTCATCCCCGGAAACCATGATAACTTTGATACAATGCGCACCGTGTTTGAAAAAACCAATAACATCCGCTATGTGGACTATACCGATCTATTAACATGGCGATTTATTTTTTTAAATACACAAAAAATAGGCGCCACCCCAGGATTGTTAGCAGAAGGTGAACTTAAAAAGCTTAAACAGTGCCTCAACGCCCCCAGTAGCGCTGCCAAACACATCGTTATTGTCATGCATCACCACCCTATGAAGGTGGGCACGCCACATATGGACCAATATATATTAAAAAATAATGCTGCGTTTTTCAAAATACTTGCGCCTTTTAATAACGTCAAATTGATCCTAACCGGCCATGTGCATAATCATTACTCACTCATGCATGGCAACATTGCTATCATGAGTGCTCCCGCCACGTCTGTGCAGCTCAAAAAAGGGGCGGTATCAGTACAGCCAGTCGATGAAATTGGCTACAGTCTATTCACATTCAACACCGATGATTACGCCATGGACGTTTGCCAATGGAACAGCGACGCAATTTAATGCTATCCTTGCTACATCGCATTCAAGGATAGAGCTCATGATCGAATTTGCCAATGTCAGTAAAACCTACCGCGGGACCCATGCGCTAAACAGTATCAGCCTTAAAATTGAACAGGGTGAAATGGCCTTTGTGACGGGACACTCGGGCGCAGGCAAATCAACGCTACTCAAATTAATTCACCACATCGAAAAGCCGTCTAATGGCGAGATAACCGTAAACACGAAGCGCATTCACAAATTACGTGGCTTCCAGGTGCCTAAGCACCGTCGCGGTATCGGTATTATCTTCCAGAACCCACACCTTATTGATAATCACACTGTCTACGAAAACGTAGCGATGCCGCTTATCATCACGCGTTATCGCGATGATGAAATTGCCAAACGTGTCCGCGCTGCTTTAGATAAGGTGGGGCTGCTCAAGAAAGAAAAAAAATACCCACAGGAACTCTCCGCTGGCGAACGCCAACGGGTTGGCATAGCACGCGCGATCGTCAATAAACCACCGATCCTGCTCGCTGATGAACCAACGGGTAATTTAGATCCCGAGCTATCCTTGGGCATTATGCGTTTATTCCAAGCATTCAATGCGGTTGGCGTGACTATTTTAGTTGCCACCCATGATCTGCCGCTCATCGCGCGCCTCAATCACCGCATCATTACCCTAAAAGAAGGCCAAGTCATAGGAGATGGCAATGAATAAAAACGTGAATTTTGCTGATGATGCCGCCTTACTGCAACTGCAATATAACACGCCACAACGTCTTGGCCCGCTGCAATATTGGTGGATCTGTCACCTGCGTGCCTTTTTATTTGCATGTGGCGAATTTATCCGCCACCCCGTTAGCAACATCATTACATTGCTCGTCATCGGCATTGCGTTTTCCTTGCCGGTCAGTCTATTTGCATTACTTCAAAATGCCGAAACAGCCGCCGCACACTGGCACAACACGCCCAAGCTATCACTCTATCTCAACCAAAACGCATCACAAGCGCAAATAGAGACACTGATCGCATCACTCAAGCAAGACACGCTCATTGCAACGGCAGACTATATCTCCCCACAACAAGGGTTACGCAGCTTACAAGACACCAATGCCGCGCAATCCGTTCAATTAATCGGCGCCAATCCACTGCCCGGTGTGATCGAAATAGGCCTCACTAACAACAGCACACCACAGCAGGTACAAGTGCTCAACGCCCAGCTCCAATCAAACGCCTTGATCGCCATGACACAATTAAATATGAATTGGGTAAAACGACTTTATTACCTTATCCAAACCCTGAAAACCTTAACCTTAGCGATCGCTATTTTATTTTGTGTTGGACTGGTGTTAATCGTCGGCAATACCATTCGACTCGATATGAAAAGTCACCAAGATGAAATTACTATATTACGCTTGATTGGCGCTACCAAATCCTTTATCCAGCGGCCATTACTCTATCGTGGCTTACTCTATGGTGTCGTGGGCAGTCTGTTAGCGTGGATTTTTTCAAGCTGCTTGCTCGCCGGGTTACAAACACCCATTAGCAAACTCGCGCTTTCCTATAGCACCAACTTCAAACTGGAAGGATTGACGATCGAGCAAGGTATGCTGACCTTACTCATCGGTGGCGGTCTAAGTTATGTAGGCGCGCGCCTGGTTGCTAAGTTCCAACTCGCACGTTAATGGGGTAAAATTACAGCATAACCCACTGATTTTTATACTTATTAAATCAAAAAAATGATTAGCACTCTACTCAAAAGAGTGTTAAAATGTCTATTAATTGTGTAATGGATATCAAATTATCTCACGTTTAATCAGAGAGTTAGGACTATGATCAAAGATTTAGCACTGGCCCAGCACTCATTATCTACCGGCAGCCTTGGCTCATATATCCACTGGGTAAACAAGGTTCCCATGCTAACTGCCGATGAAGAGCATGAGCTAGCAACTAATTTACAATCGCATAACGACCTTGAGTCTGCGCGTAAGCTTATTATGTCGCACTTGCGTCTCGTCGTGAAAATTGCACGTGGCTACAATGGCTACGGACTGCAACAAGCCGACCTCATTCAAGAAGGCAATATTGGCCTGATGAAAGCCGTCAAACGCTTCGATCCAGAAGTCGGCGTGCGCCTCGTTTCTTTTGCGATCCATTGGATTCGCGCTGAAATCCACGAATTTGTATTGCGTAACTGGCGCATCGTTAAAATTGCAACGACCAAAGCACAACGTAAATTATTCTTTAACTTACGCAAAGCCTCTAAAAAACGTGGTTGGTTTAGTGCTGACGAAGTTAAAACAGTTGCCCAAGAACTTAACGTCAAAGAACAAGACGTGCGTGTCATGGAGCAACGCCTCAACGCACACGACGCCTCATTTGATGCCTTCAATGATGACGATGATGACGGTGGCGCAAGTT
>NVSS01000104.1 GCA_002732805.1 Coxiella sp. (in: g-proteobacteria) | reverse complement strand
CTCAAGGTATTTCTGTATGGCACGCTTTAAGGGACGTGCGCCATAGACAGGGTCGTAACCAACGCCTGCAATAAATGCCAATGCCTCATCTGATAAATCGATCGTATAGTCCTTATCACCTAAGCGTTGTTGAATACGTGCTATTTGAATCTTAGCAATATTTTCAATTTGATCACGCTTGAGTGGATGGAATACCACTGATTCATCAATACGATTAATGAACTCTGGGCGAAAATGCATGCCAACCGCCTCCATCACGACTTTTTTCATGTCGTCGTAACTCTCACCTTTGAATTCCTGGATCAAATCAGAACCTAAGTTAGAGGTCATTATAATGACGGTATTACGAAAATCGACCGTGCGACCTTGACCGTCAGTAAGACGACCATCATCCAGCACCTGCAACAATATATTAAAGACATCCGCATGTGCTTTTTCAACTTCATCAAGCAATATGACGGAGTATGGACGGCGTCGCACCGCTTCTGTCAAATAACCGCCTTCTTCATAGCCCACATAACCCGGAGGTGCACCAATCAATCGGGCCACTGAATGCTTTTCCATAAATTCGGACATATCGATACGCACCATCGCGTCTTCGGTATCAAACATAAACGATGCTAATGCCTTACATAACTCTGTTTTACCCACACCCGTCGGGCCTAAAAATAAAAAGGAACCAATCGGTTTATTCGGATCTGATATTCCTGCACGTGAACGACGAATCGCATTGGCGACAGCAGACACGGCTTCATGCTGCCCTATCACACGTTTATGTAACTCATCTTCAAGCTGTAATAGTTTTTCTTTTTCACTTTCGAGCATCTTACTGACGGGGATATGTGTCCATTTTGATACGATATCGGCAATTTCTTCATCCGTTACACGATTACGCAACAACTGCGTTTCGCGTGGTTGGTCTTCCGCCTTTTGCGCCTGTGCTAAACGCTTTTCAAGTTCCGGGATTTTACCGTATTGTAATTCAGACATACGTTGTAAATCGCCCGCACGCCTTGCCACATCAAAATCCATACGTGCTTGTTCTAATTCTTCTTTAACTTGTTGCGCACCTTGCAAGCTGGCCTTTTCGGCCTTCCAAATTTCATCAAGATCCGCGTATTCTTTTTCAAGTTTTGATATTTGCTTTTTAAGATCCTCCAAACGTTTTTTTGAGGCATCGTCTTTTTCTTTTTTAAGTGCCTGATGCTCAATTTTTAGTTGAATAAGCCGGCGCTCAAGACGGTCCATTTCAACGGGCTTTGAATCCATCTCCATGCGAATTTGACTGGCCGCCTCATCAATTAAATCAATCGCTTTGTCTGGTAAATTACGGTCGGTTATATAACGCTGTGATAGCTTTACGGCAGCAATAATCGCAGGATCCGTTATATCTACACCATGATGAACTTCATAACGTTCTTTTAAGCCACGTAATATGGCAATCGTATCTTCCACGGATGGTTCTTCGACTAATACTTTTTGGAAGCGCCGCTCTAATGCCGCATCTTTTTCGATGTATTGGCGGTATTCATTAAGTGTTGTCGCGCCGACACAATGCAGCTCACCACGTGCTAATGCGGGCTTTAACATATTACCTGCATCCATTGCACCCTCGGCCTTACCCGCGCCAACCATGGTGTGTATTTCATCAATAAATAAAATGACTTGGCCTTCTTGTTTTGATAAATCATTCAATACTGCTTTTAAGCGCTCTTCAAATTCACCGCGAAATTTAGCACCTGCAATCAATGCACCCATGTCTAACGACAATAAACGTCTATCACGCAAACTTTCAGGCACTTCACCATTGATAATGCGCTGCGCCAAGCCTTCAACAATTGCTGTCTTACCGACACCTGGCTCACCGATTAATACCGGATTATTTTTAGTGCGGCGCTGCAACACCTGAATGGTACGACGAATCTCTTCATCACGCCCCACAACGGGGTCAAGCTTCCCAAGCTCTGCTTGTTCCGTCATATCAATGGTGTATTTATCCAATGAGTTACGATTTTCTTCCGCATTTTGATCTTGCACGTTGTCTCCTCCTCGCACGCTATCAATCGCTTTTTCGAGCGCTGCTTTATTAACATTGGATTTCTTCAAGAAATCCTGTAGGCCACCTTTTGTCTCACAGGCAGCCAATACAAACAGCTCACAAGAGATATAACTATCTCCGCGTTTTTGGGCGAGTCTATCGGTGATGTTAAGCAGCCTGCTCAGCTCATTAGATATATGTACTTGACCTTCAGCGCCTTCAACCTGTGGCAGCCCACTCAACGCTGTTTCAAGCCCATCAATTAAGACGGTCATTTTGGCGCCTGCCTGCTCTAATAAGGGCGTTACACTGCCATGGTCCAAACCTAACATCGCTTTTAGCAGGTGTGCTGGCTCAATGAATTGATTATCACGCCCAACCGCTATCGATTGCGCGTCCGCCAGTGCCATTTGAAACATATTGGTATATTTATCCATTCGCATTGCATTATCCTCGGTTTTGAACCCTAGCTATTATATAGTGACAGCCGCAGTTGATTTCAAGTCTACCCAATAAATCATACTACTACCGTACATTATCCCAATGCGCTACAATATCCTTATGCTTTCGCGAGATAAAATACAGGGACTACTCGAAAAATTCTTTGATCATACTCAAGTTTCTTCGGAGCCCGATACCTTACGCCAATATGGCCAGGACTGGACAACAGTCTATAAGCCAGACCCAGCGGCAATCGTCTTCCCTCAATCGACACAACAAATTCAAGATATTGTTAAGCTTGCTAATGAGCAAGAATTTGCACTGGTGCCTTCCGGTGGCCGCACGGGTTATAGCGGTGGCGCAATGGCCACACAAGGTGAGGTGGTTGTTTCGCTGGAGAAAATGCGCCAGATCACCGCATTAAATGAAACTGATCGCTTACTCTACTGCCAAGCAGGATGTGCGCTGCAAACCGTTCAAGAGCATGCCCTAGCCCACCAACTCTATTACCCCATTGATATTGCCTCCAAAGGCTCTTGCCAGATTGGCGGTAACATTGCCACTAACGCTGGCGGCAATCATGTGATTCGTTATGGCATGACACGTCAATGGGTTGCAGGACTCACGGTGGTGACGGGTAACGGTGACGTACTCAAATTAAATCGTGCACTCGTTAAAGATAATACGGGCTATGACTTAAAACAATTTTTTATTGGTGCCGAGGGAACCTTGGGCATTATTAGTGATGCTATCTTGCACGTCACCTCGCCACCCGCTAACCCGCAAACAATGCTCCTAGCGATCCATGATATCGAGGATGCTATAAAGGTTTTAGTGGCGTTTGAAGCTAAGGTGCCGTTACTAGCCTTTGAGTTTTTTGATGACAATGCATTAGATGCCGTTGTGTCACATCATCAATTAGATGCACCTTTTGAAAAATCCGCACGTTATTACTTACTGATTGAATATGATAATCATTCACAAACCACCGAACAAGCTGCCTTAACTGCGTTTGAAAGCTGCTTTAAGAATAATACAGTTCAAGATGGTGCGATCAGCCAAAATGAATCACAACGTAACACGTTCTGGCAGTACCGTGAGTTTATTTCCGAGTCGCTCATTGACAAGCAACCGTTCAAATGCGATGTGGCCGTGCACCCTGGCAAAATCCCCGAATTTATTCATGCCGCGAAGAAAATATTAGCGTCTGATAAAGCGCACTATAAAGCTGTTTGGTTTGGCCATATCGGTGATGGTAATATTCATCTGAATATCTTGAATGCTGACCATGCCGATGAGCATCTTCAAAAACTCATCGCGAAAATATACACGCTTGTGATTAATCTTAAAGGCTCACTATCCGCCGAACACGGTATCGGACTATTGAAGAAAGAGTATCTGGGGCTAATAAAAACAAAAGAAGAACTCACACTCGCGCGAAACATTAAAAATGTGTTTGATCCTAACGGCATTTGTAATCCTGGTAAAATTTTCGATTAATGAATTGGCGCTGCGGCTAACGCCGTCACGGTTACCGCCATGCATTACTCATACCTCAAACGCAAAGCCGCTAAGCCGCTAAGACCGCTAAGACCGCTAAGACCGCTAAGACCGCTAAGACCGCTAAGACCGCTAAGAAATTATGATAGTGTTGTTTTGTGAATATTGATAACCCTTGATATTCTTTCTTTTATAAGACCCCTCTAAAAAAATAATACCATGTAGTATTACTTAGCGGTCTTTGCGACTTTGCGGCTTTGCGTTTGAGGTATGAGTAATGCATGGCGGTAACTGTGACGGCGTTAGCCGCTGTGACAACCACCCCAAACTACGCTACAATGATCAAATGAACGAACCCAGCGAATTCCGTCTCAACACCAAAGAACCTCAACTTATTAGCTTAATCATATTAAGTGCCTTTGCCTCGATGGGCGCCGTGTTAATGACACCCGCACTACCGGCGATCATGACGTTCTTCCATATCAACGAAGGTCAAGCACAGCTCACCGTGACACTATTCTTAGTTGGGTATGCCTGCGGCCAGCTTATCTATGGCCCACTGGCGAATCGTTTTGGACGAAAGCCTGCTTTTTATGTCGGCATCGTCATTGCTACCATCGGCTCTATTTTTAGCATCCTGTCAGAGCCTGCTGACTCCTACGCACTCTTGTTGGTTGGTAGACTGCTCGAAGCATTAGGCTCTAGTGCAGGACTTGTGATTTCCTTTACGATCATTGCTGACTTTTACTACCCCAAGCAATCACCACGCATTATTTCTTTTATGATGATGGCCTTTGCTATTGTACCAGGCATCGCCGTATTCATTGGTGGCTTAATCGCTGAATATGCCGATTGGCAAACCTGCTTTTATTTTCTGTTGGTTTACGGACTCGTATTATTTTACCCCGCCTATAAGCTACCCGAAACCTTATTAGAAAAAAATCTTGACGCCATTAAAATCAAGCGTATTCAACGTAGCTACGCCGATGTCATTAAAAACAGTGTACTCATACGTTTTTCGCTCATCTTCGGCTGCACCGCGTGCTTAGTCTATGTATTCGCTGCAGATGGCCCCTTTATTGGCATCCATGGATTAGGTCTGAGTCCTGCCCATTACGGCATGCTAGCATTATTACCCACGATAGGAATGCTCATTGGCGCGTTACTCTCCGCAAAGCTCACCCAACGTATACGTACCAATAAATTAATACTACTCGGCGCCATCATCGAACTGATTGCCGCCATCGTGATGTTACTCGCCTTTATTTTTCACTATGTTTCTATGGTTACCTTGCTGGTCCCCATGTTTTTCATTTATTTTGGCCACGCCTTTGCCTCGAGCAATGCCGCTAGCGCCTCACTCTTTTTTGCCGTCGATAAAGCCAACGGCTCAGCTGTTATGAATTTTATATGTATTGCGCTACCGGTTGTTGGCACCTTAACGCTTGCAACGCTAAACATCAGAGCGCCCTACATTCTACCGGTTATATTAGTAGCCGCTGTCCTGATATTGTTATCGATTTGGTATAGTGTGCGAACACGTTATGTTGGTGAGCCCTAATGCCCGCCCACAGCTTAGTGCAACGTATAATGAGAGCCTCCACTCAAAAGAAGCCACCTCTTCTTTTGTTAACCTTTCTACAAGGTTAACAAAGCGCTTCTCTTCAGAGTCTATTGGCGCACTTTTTGCATGGCTAAATAAAGTAAGTCGTGAATCTGTATAATCGCAAATTTCCACTAGATGCTTTTCAAGTGGGGACGCATAGACCTCTGAAGAAGCTGCATTTCCATCATCTGCCAGAGCACCAGCACCTTTTGCGTGGGGCTGTTGAGCGCTATTTTCCTTCGCTTTAGCCTTAATCAGCATGTTACGCCACTGATTCTGACCATGACGTCTCAAATCAATCACATATTTATAATAATAACCTGATTTTGATAGTGCCTGTTTTAACGCCTTGAGATCAGACAGTGCAATATGCATTTCATCGCTTAGATCAATCCGATCCCATGGCAGAGAAGTAATGTTACTTTTTAACTTCCATATTTTCTGCTCTTCATCTAATATGGCAGCGTTGCCATTCATCGCTGATTTATTTACATTCTCTTTTACAGGCACGGCCTTTTGACGCAGATTATAAATATAGATCGCGCTTCGTTGCGCCTTCATATCATATTTTTCACCCTTAGAAGCTATTTTCACAGCCTCGTCTACAAGTTGTACTGGCGCATATCCAACATGACTCGCTTTTTTTAAATCAACCAAATTCCAGTGCTTTATATTTCTTGCAGCTTCTTGTTTTGCAGCACTAACTCTTATAGCTTTCATATCAGCAGCAACACAACGACTAGAGAGCCCTCGCGACTTTTTATCAGGTTCCGCAGCAATTTTAAAAAAATTCGGATTAGAGTGTGCAATATGCAAGTCATCCTTTACATTAACCTGATCCGGGGGCAGAGAAGAAATTACATATTTACGCAGCCCTTCGTCTGATAAGGCAGTGGCTCTCTTCATCTCTGAATTTTCTACCCGCGCCTTCCTACTTTGCCACGCATTATAGATTCTGATTGCATCTCGTCGTTTTATCGCATCAATATATTTATCATTAAGACTGAATTCGATAGCTTGTCTTACATGTGTTATTGGCGCATATCCAACATGACTCGAATTTTCTAAATCAATAAGCATCCAGAAATTTATCGCTTCTGCAGCTTTTTGTTCTGCATCACTAACTGCATATTTATGCCTCATTAACACCCCCCTCTTTTTAATTAATCGCGCAATAATAGCACACCCAGGAAGCCTGTCAATTGATTGATATATAGCCGATCAACTCCTTGAAATATAGGCAAAGACCACATAGACTAACCACTAATCTCTCGGGGCGCTTAATTGCTGAGATGTGACTAATGCACAGTGATGGCTCAGCTGTTATGAATTTTTTATGTATTGCACTACCGGTTGTCGGCACCTTAACGCTCGCAACGCTAAACATCAGAGCGCTCTACATTCTACCCGTCATATTAGTAGCCGCTGTCCTGATATTGCTTTCGATTTGATATAGCGTGCTAACACGTTATGTCGGTGAATCCTAATGATTACCCCACAGTTTGGCGCGAAGGTATAATCAAGCGCCCCCACTCAAAGAGTCATCCCTTTAAGAGATGCTTAAAACACGTTCAAAGCCCTCCTTTTCGGCCTCTGTTGGCTCAGCTGTTGCACAGCCAAATAAAGTAAGCCATGGAGCATGATCATCGAAAATTCCCACTAGCACCTCTTCATCTCTGATCTGATTGATATCTAAAGAAGCTGCATTTCCACCATCTGCCAGAGCACTAGCACCTTTTGTGTGGGGCGGTTGAGCACTACCTTGCTTATTCTTTTTCCCGTAGCATATCCGAGCCTGAGCCCTCGCTCTCATAACTTTCAGAGTAGCAGCATCACAATGACCAGACGACCTTCGTCGCTTGCTATTAGCTTCCATAGCAAATTTTAAAAAATCCTTATTAGAGTATGCAATATGCAAGTCATCCTCTACATTAATCTGATCCGGTGGCAGAAAAGGAATTACATATTTACGCAGCTCTTCGTCTGATAAGTCAGTGGCACCCTTCATCTCTGAATTTTCTACCCGCGCCCCCTTCCTTATCGCTGAATTTCCTGCCTGCGGCGGCATCTTTTGGCGCAAATTATAGCTTTTGATTGCACCTCGTCGTTTTTTCACATTACACTTTTTATCATCAGAAGTGTGTTTCATAGCTTTTTTTACATGTTCAATTGGCGCATATCCAACATGACTCGAATTTTCAAAATCAATAAGCGTCCAGGACGCTATCTTTTCTGCAGCTTCTTTGTCTGCATCACTAACTCTATATTCGGGCTTCATTGAGACCCCCTCTTTTTAATTAATTGGACAATAATAGCACGCCCGAGGGGTGTGTCAATTGATTAATATAAAGCCAATCAGCTCCCTGAAATATAAGCAAAGACCCTCTAGACTAACCACTAATCTCTCGCGGCGCTTATTGCTGGGACGTGACTAACGTACGGTGATGGCTCAGCTGTTATGAATTTTTTATGTATTGCGCTACCGGTTGTCGGCACCTTAACGCTCGCAACGCTAAACATCAGAGCGCCC
>NVSS01000103.1 GCA_002732805.1 Coxiella sp. (in: g-proteobacteria) | reverse complement strand
TACCGTGTTTTAGCTAACTAAGTTATAGTAAAGTCTGTTGGATGGGTTCTGCTTACACAAGCTGAGGGCTGCTGTGCTGCTCTTGATTACTTGATCCAAAGAGGTGGCTAAGGTCAGGATGATTTTGGATACGTTCGGCCAAACCGACCATAAATCCAGAAATAACCGATTGTGGGTCTCGTGCGAATTCTTTCATACCCTCCTGGCCCAACTGTCGCATCAGAACTTCGGGGTTGATGCGTATTTCAGGGATCCATTGTCTGCCAGGACGGGAAGTTGTTGTTGTTTCTTGTGTGCTCGTTTTTTCAAACGCATTAGTTTGTTCTTGTGCAACCTCGAGTGCTGCATCGAACGCTGTTTCAGAGTCGTCCACTAAATCCTGAGTATACTCACTAAGCGTCTGGCTATCGGCGCTCATGTCAGTTTCAAGCTCCTTTTCAAGTGATGTAAGATCGTCAGGTTGCTCGGCATCAGGAGTAGATTCGGTAGTTGAATTTACGTCAGCATCTGAGGCGGGTTCAATTGTGGACTTTTGATCGCTCTGATCACGCGTTGCTTCAGTCGTAGGCGTTGCTTTTTTGGTATCGTCCTTTGTGACGACAGGTTCTGGGGTAGGATCAACCTTAGCGGTTGCCAATACCTTGTCAGCAGCGCCAATGAGTTGCTTTTGGTTAGCAATCATGGCTTCTTCCCGAGTCAGCGTCGTGTGTATACCAAGTAATACGGACATGGACTGTGGAAGCGATTTTCCAGAGAGTTTCAATGCAGATTTAATGAGGCGTGTGTATTTATTGTTGCCGCGAAAATTATCAACAGCTTCGCCGCGCTGTTGCAGTGCCTGTGCTTTAGCTTGGATGAGTTGTAATTTTTTGGCATCGGATTTCTTTTTCTTTGGCGGTGAGGTGGGATGTCTAGGCGGTGTTGGTGATGTGGTTGATTGCGGTTGTGGATGGTTTTTCAGAGCACTGTGTACACCGTCAAGCTTACGCTTGCAGCGTGTGATTTGATCGTCCATGCCTTGAATGCCTGCCGGTGTGTCCATTACTTTGCGTGCTGCATTAAGCAACTTCAGATGACTTTCCAGACTATTTTTATGGGTTACAAGTTTATCATAAGGTTCATTGTTATAATTAGTTAGGGCATCAACGCGTTTTTCTAGTTCAAGATGATCGGCACGTTCAACCACTTTTTGTTGGGCTTCAAATTTAATCTGAAAGGCGGCATCAAGCATGAGTTCATCGGCCTCATCAATAGCGTCAACAGGCGCTTCTATTTCGCGGTCAGTCAGCCGTGCAAAGCGCTCACGTAGCTCCGCATCAGTGGGTAGCGTGTCCACGCCTCTTAAGGCGGCAAGTCGTTTTGCGATATCGTCATCTTCTATACTCATACTCTGTAGGTTAATAGAGTAAGCTTAAGGAAATATGAATGTTGCCTTAATGACGGGCCATTAACCCATTGAATTTATATGTTTTTATTGAATTGAACGCGCAACCCATTGATTGTGATTTCCTTTGCGCTAATGGTAATGCCATTCGTTGCTGTGCCAAGGGTAATGGATTCATTTGATTTGATGATGAGTTTGTTGCTGGCTTTGAGGGTGATGTCTGTATTTGATTGCATATTCAACGTATTAACAGCGGTTAATTGGATGGATTGGCTTGCCCAAAGACTGAGGTTTTGCGGAGATGTAACGGTCAAATTATCGGGAGTTAATTTAATGTGATGTCCGGACGCCGCATACCATCCTTCGTTAGGTGCCGTGGGGCCATAAAGAAAGGGAGAGCGATTGGATTGTGTGTAGCGGTATCCATTAATATACGGTCGATCAACGTGCTGTTGATGACATTGTATTAACGTCTCATTACCAATCTCAGGTTTGAAGTTGTAAGTGGGCGTATGATTAGTGGCTGTAGTGGAAACGTTAAGTGGGTGGGTATACGTATGTCGATAATCCCACAGTGGTTGTACATTAATTTGTTTACTCGAAACAACGGCTGTTTGTATGCCGGCAATAGTCGGGGCGGTAATTTTTAGGATAGGCAGCGTAGTAGCGTCACACAACGTGAGGTATTGAAAATAGCTGATGGCACTGTGGTTGGCTTGTGCGTGGCCTAAATGACTTTGGTTGAGTGCCTGGTGCTTTATGCTCAGTATAATTTTATCGTCATTTATCTTTAGGGGTAGTGTAAGGTTGGGGTAGCTGCTATAGCATGAATTATTTATAAAACGCCATAGTTGATAATCAGCGATCGCTAATTCAGATAGCGTCAGTGTTTTCATAAGCTGATTGGCAACCGTACGTTTATCTGAAAATACAATAGTGTGTTGTTTTTCTGTCTGTGTTACATAAAAAATAAGATCGTATTCGCCCAGTAAGCGTCGTATAAAATCATACGATGATTCATTATATTGCGTTCGGTAAACAATCGATTGCCTATAGGCGTCCGACTCAAAGCGATGGTTAGCGAATCCATGTTGTTCAAGCAATTGATGAATGATCACTTGAATCGTGGTGTTTTTGAATATACGAAAATCCGTATGGTGCTTGAGCAATTCAATTGATGAGGCTAAGGTGAGCTGAAATCGATAGTAGGGCGGCATAGATTGTCTTTCTTGTAAACGAATAGCAATACCTGAAAAATAACGTTCATAGTGTAAGGTTTGAAGTTTGAATTGCACGGTCGTGCCGATAAGCGTCGTGAGTTCATCATAACGAATACAGGTAACGATCGTGATTGTATAGTTAATACCATAGGATAATTGTTCATGCCCATAGAATGCCTCAATAAATAGTGGCTTATCAAAAGACGGCGTGACGAGCTCGATGAAGGTATGTGTTTGCATTGTATCTTGATAGCAGAATGTGCTTAGTAAAACAATACCGTGATATTAAGCTCGGCACTCAATGGTCTCTACTGGAGGTGTTTGGCGAAGTTTTTCGACGCATCGCCCAATCAAATATATCGTGGCAGAAAAAGAACTGCGATCAATGTTAGTGGGTGTGATTATAGCGTTAAGCTCTTCGGGTAATTGTTCGTTTAGGTGCTGTATTTTAAGTGCCAAGGCATTGAGCACCATTGTTTCTACTTGTTTGGTGGAATTAAAATAACGAGAGCCTATTTGGTATAGCACGTCACGCATATGCAGTAAGATCAGCGCTATGTTTTGATAAAAATAATCATCAAAGTGAGCGAGCGGTGTGTGCTTGAAAAAGACCTCATCAAATTGCTCTAAGAGTACAAAAATTCCCATCAGTTGAGCGGCATGGCCTGTGTGTTGTGCGCCCAAAATAACGGTCTTAGCAGAACATGCTTGAGTATCATTATGAAGTTCACTAAAGCGATCAATATTTGCTGGGGTGAGTGTAAATGATTCGTATGAATGAAGGACTATCGTATAGATGGTGAGGGTATGGGTTTTATAGTCCGAATCGTAGGATGTGATATGAACCTGTGTTTTAAGTATGTTATCGGCCTTCCATTCAAGCGTTGACCTCACGCTGTAATTTTCAAGATACATCTCGCAAGAAGAGCATGAAAGTGTGTTGAAATCGAGTTTTTTGTGACTGAGGTTGGTAGAGGTTGTCGTGCGGACGATATGTGTAACAGGCTCAGATGAGCTTATGCAGCTTGTGAAGAGCTCATGCATTGTGGTGCCATTAGTGGGGGGTGCAGCGTAGGATAGTGCTGAAATAGGTGACTTTCTAAGTGGGCCAAACGCGTAAATAGGTGGATGGCGGTCAGTGCCAGCGATTATCTGGGCAACCTCTTTATTACTGTAATCGCGTCTTTCAAAATCGTCAGGTACGGTAACGACCTGAGGCAATATATCTCTCACAAGCTTTTGTAAGTAGGGATCGGTTGTGGGAGGGTGGTTTCTAAGTAGGAGCGAAAGCCTCGCTATATCAATGTCGTTTAGATGCGTGTCAGTACCTTGGCATAGGTCAAGCAATGTCTCTTGCATTATGTCACGTTCTCTAAGTGTTTTGTCGGGGGGGGCAAATAAGCGCGGGTATAGCCATTCGCACCAGCCTACAGGCGAATGTTTTAACAGCCAGGCATGGAGGTCTGCACTAGTTAACACGAAAAACCCCGGTATTGCAGTGGGATAGGGCGTTCAGTAGTATGCGGTATGAATTCGGACATGATGCTCACTGTTAATCAGACGGCCACAAATTATAAATTAATCAATGCAATTTGCAAGGAGCAATTGGGTGGTGAATTTGAGCTCGTGATATTAGTCGATACAGGTAGAGCGGAAAATACACAAGCTTGGCGCCAAAAAGAGGTGCTATTAAGCGTAAACTATCGTGAATTTACGCGTGATTTTATGGGGTATGTATGCGATTCCAGCGTGATAATAGAACATGCTGGTTGGGTTGAAGTGGCAATAGTCCCATACTTTAAGTTATTAGACGACCAGCCGCGCTCGCGTTGTTTTGTTGATACATCAGTCGTCGCTATTATCCAGAAAATTGCTAATCACCATTGGCGGCTGAAAATATCGCATGCTTTCCTTAATAAACGTTATAAACCGCTACATTATGTGGTCCAGTACCAGGAGACGGATTATGTATTTTTAAAACGTTTGATGTCTGAAAATGGTATTGCCTATCGTTTTGCAGACGATGTGATGGTATTGTTTGATGATATTGCGGGGTATCAGTCGGTTGATGTTGCAGATACACACATTCAACTGTGGCGGCGACAAACAGCCTTTATTCCTGAGCGAATTCAATGTTTAGGCCCTTATACAGTTTCGTTATCAAGCACACCTAATCGCTATGATTTATGCCAGCATTATTTAGCGTATAACAGCACACAGTTTAATGCAGATCAATCTGCCCAGTTTCATTTGAATCGTTTAAAGCAATCGCAACATCCTATTCAAGCAAGCTCAGATGCGTTGTGCTTGAGTGTGGGAGCGCAATTTAGTTATGGACGTTCCTTCGTGATCAATGAGATCTACCATTTTTTCAATGTGGATCAAGGTGCGCTGGTTTATTCAAATCAGTTTTACTGTGTAGATGCTGCGCTGACACTATCATTACCCTATTATGCAAGGCCGTGTACTAAAACAGCGCTGAAAGGAACCGTACGGTCTATCGAAAAAAGTGATCTACTACGTGCACGTATACAGTTCCCGTGGGATCAAAATAAAGCATTATCGCCTTACTTGAGTGTGCGTCAGTATTGGTGTGGTGATCATTTAGGTGCGCAATTTATGCCTCACATTGGTGATGAGGTGTGGGTGGATTTTAGAAGTGGCGATCTCTCTGAGCCTATTATTTTAGGGCCTACTTGGCGTGTCGCTAATTATTTTCAAGTAGGGGCGCCCACTTCTTATATCCGACTGCAAAAGAAGGATATTTTATTTAACACGCAAGGCGTGTATAGTGTCGTGTCTCATAGTGAGGTTGCATTGATTTCACGCGATACGCTACAAATCGAAACAAAAAAGAAGCGTGATAATGCAATGATAGCGCAACAGCAGATGACGCTATCATCATATCGTTTGATTAGTTTTCAAGTTGGGTCTAGTATGTTAACTCTTGATGGAGGTGAGCTGACGATTACGGCGGATAAAATTACTATCAATAGATCATAATGAGGGAATTTAATGATGAACGAAGCGACGCAGATTGATGCCAGTATGATTGAGCTGCAATCAATAGAGCTATACAAGGAAGTCGCGAAAATTGGTCAAGATGACATAAAAAAACGTATTATTCATTTTAGCGAACGCTTTTTAGGGCGCCCTTATGCAATAGGTGCGTTGGGTGAAGGTGAGCGTGGGTTATTTGATCAAAATCCGCTATTACGTTTTGATAGGTTTGATTGCCTTACCTATGTTAATACCGTATTAGCGCTGTCGTTATCACAAAATTACTGTGAGCTCATGCATTACATGAAACGTATTAATTATTATGATGGTGTGGCGCGATATTCGAATCGATTTCACTTCACCAGCTATGATTGGAATCTACAAAATCAAGCGCAAGGTTTTTTAACAGACTACACCGCTAACATCGTTGATGCTGAGGGTGTGCCCTTGATGGTAACAGCAAAGACGCTCATTGATAAACCAGCCTGGTTTCAACATCGCAGTTTAGCAGATATAAAATTAGTACGTCATGTGACTGATGATGAGGGGCAGCAGTTGTTAGCTTCATTGCAACAACAAGCTGATAACCTCAGTAAATCTGATGTGTCGATTAATTACGTGCCTACAAAATCACTATTTGATAAGCAAGGTAAGGTGATTGCCGCCGTATTAAATCAAATCCCGAATGCATCTATCATTGAAATAGTACGGCCAAATTGGGATTTACGCACTAAAATTGGCACGCATTTGCATGTGTCACATATTGGGTTTGCGATCCATACTGACGCAGGGTTTATATTTCGTCAAGCGTCGGAAATTGAAGGTGGCGTGATTGATGTGCTGCTAGCCGATTATTTGTACCAACGCATCGATAGCCCTACGATTCGAGGTATTAATATCCAAAAGATCAAGATGCCTCACGAATCTTGTAGTAACTGATACAACGCTTGAGCGGCATTTGTTTGATATTTATCGGTATTTGATAATAAATAAAATGGCCGAACTAATTTGAAGCCCGTCACGTTAATAGTAGCAATATCATTATCCGTTTTAGGGCTATATATGTTATTAGAAACGCAGGTGAGGCAAAGATTATTGCGAATATAATTTTTAATTGCGTCAGGATTTGATAACGTGAGTTCCGTCGTAATAGTGCACTTATTTGTAATATAATTAGTGACTAGCTCCCCGGTTCCCGAGCCCCCCTCACGCAATACCCACTTGTAACGTTCGAGATCCTTAAAAGAGACCTGTTTTTTTCTTGGCAAGTGGATGTTTAGCGCTGGCAATGACGACGAGTTCATCGTCCTGCCATATTGATTTAGTGATGTTGTCCACATGGCAATTGCCTTCAATCAAACCAATAGCCACATTAAATTTATTGAGCTCATGAATTATTTTTTCGGTATTACCAATGGTTAATGTAATGGTCATGCCTGGGTGTTGTGCTAGGAGCACTTGTTACACCATTGCATATGAAATACTTTTTAGGGGGAGCGTTGGTTTTGCTGGTGTTAGCTATGTCGCTGCCACTACGCGCTAGTGCGACAACCCAAAGAGGACGACTTGCTTAGTTTATATCGGGTATCACGATTGGTTCGCCGTCCGCATTTTTAGGGATTGGTGGTAGTAGTATTATGGCGACACTGTTAAATTATTATGGCATTGCGATGCAAAAAATAATTGGTACCGCCGTATTTAATGCCTTAATTACAACATTGGTTGCGCTATTGGGTTTTGCAGTGAGTGCTCTTTGGCACAGTCATTATCTCACGATTCTTTTTCAAATTATTGATTGGCAGGCTGTATTTTTAATTGTGCCGACGGGCATAGTGGGTGTTTATATCGGCAGTCGACTGGTGCGGCGGGTCCCTGCTACCGCATTGCAATTTATCTTGGTGGGCGTGTTGTTTATGTCAGGGTTGTTGGTCTTAATCAGATAATGCAACGTTGGGTTACTGAACGCACTACGTGACATCAGCGCGTCAATAATAGACGGCCCCAAGCACGGCCGCTTCTCGTGCGCCTGTCACAGAGGGAATATTGCTCGGTAAGTGATGCTGTGTTTGATACGCAAACCAAGCAAAGGCGCTGGCTTCGATCCAATCAAGCGGGATGCCGACAACATCAGTTGATAAGATATTAATGCTGCATTTTTGTTGTAAACGTTCCATCAAGTAACGGTTCTTAGCACCACCACCGGCAATCCAAATATGTTTTGCAGGGTGTTGATTCAGTGTGTTTGCAATGGTGGTGGCGGTGAGCTCAACCAGTGTGGTCTGGATGTCTTGTGAGGGGATGTGTTCACCGAGCTGACGAATAGCGTTCATTACCCACTTCAGATTAAAATATTCTAGCCCCGTGCTTTTGGGCGGTGCTTTTGTAAAAAACGGATCGGCTAACAGTATTTTCAGTAAGCCCTCGTGTATCGTACCGTTTTTAGCCCAAGTACCATTTTCATCATAGCGGGCGCCTGAGTGCTGAAAACACCACGCATCCAGTAAGGTGTTGCCCGGGCCCGTATCATAGCCAATTACGTCGTGTTCAGGTCGAATTAACGTAACATTGGCAA
>NVSS01000102.1 GCA_002732805.1 Coxiella sp. (in: g-proteobacteria) | reverse complement strand
CACGTATTGCACACTAAACGGAATACCACCTAATTGTTGTAGGTATTTCGTATAGGCTCTAAACACACTGATTTGACGCCAACTGAATTTGGCGTATACCACTAAATTATTAAACTGATCATTTTCAGCTCTGCCACGCCAAACGGCTAAAAAAGCGTCTTCAAATAATGCCGTAAAGTCCGGCAAATCAGGTAACTCACCATATATATATTCCATATTAAAATCATTAATCCAATAGATCGTGCCATCCCTCAATTGGATTTCAAAGGGCGCTTCGCCAACCACACGAAAGCCCATGTTTTCTAATATCGGCAATGCGTCCGATAACGGCATCGTATCATTTATGCGGAACAGTTTGAATTTTAACATCGTCAATGGCAACCCCAACGGACGGTACACGGACATACCTAACTGATCGGGTGTTTTAAGACGCTCAACGTGTTCAATATCGAAGGTCGCCTGGTGCGCTGGAAACACCTCACGATACCCTGCTGAAAATGCGTCTTTATACGTCGCATAAATTACATTACCCTGAGCATTACCGAAATGCTCGAGCGTCCGCTCTCGGAATTCATCTTGCCAAGATTTGCCCGCCTCAATCAATTGCTGTTCGATTTCTTTCAAATCATAGTCACGGGGCACCTTAGGATTAACACGAATAATAAAATGAATCGTCGCCAATACCGACGCGGTAAAGGAGGTATTGAAGGATAATTCAAGCCCCGAAAATGCCGTCAATAATATTTCTTGTATTTTATGCAATAAATGGGTGCTGAAATTTTCTCTGGGAACGTAAACCAAACAGGACATATAGCGGCCATACGCGTCTTCACGCGCAAACAAGCGTATCACACGACGCTCTTGCAAATGTAAGATGCCCATGGATAAATTATAGAGTTCAATGGTGGTGGCTTGAAATAAATCATCGCGCGGTAAATTAGACAAGATATGACGTAAGTCTTTGCCGGAATGACTGTCCATCGGCAATTGCGATTTTTTCATAATAAAAGACACTTTGTGTCTTAGAAAAGGGATCAATAGCGGATCACAATTGTAGGCGGTTGACGTATACAACCCAATATAGCGTCGCTCGCCAATTAAATTATTGTTTGCATCGAAACGCTTAACTCCCACATAATCCGTATACACCGGGCGGTGTATCGTCGAAATTGTATTGGTCTTTGAAATGATAATGCGGCTGTCACTAGACAATATGAGATTACGTGCTTGTTCGGGCAAATCTGCCAGCAGCCGATGTTTTTTGCTGCTCCCCTCTTCTCTCAATACACCCTTACCCGAATCGGGAATTAACATTAATGACTTTTGCTTGCCGTTACCCTCAATGGTGTAATCACGCACCCCTAAAAACGTAAAATTATTGTCAAGCAACCACCCCAGAAAGGCAATGGATTCTTTAGTTTCTTCATCGTCATCTTTCACAGACACAGAAAGTTCATCAATCGATTCTTGCATGCTGGCGCGCATTAGCGACCAATCTTTCACTGCCATATACACATCATGAATCACGCGCTTCAAATTGCTCGTGATTTCCTCGAGAATCACGGGATCCACTTGGCAATCAACTTCGATCAATATAGGCGCTTCTACCGTACTTACTTTTGAGGATTGGCCTCGGTAGCGCATAATTTTTTGCAACTTATGCTGCTTATCACGCTCCACGAGCATGCCACCCATATGAACCATTAGATAATAGTTAAGTCCTAACTTATTGATCTCCATCCGAATGGAATCCACTAAAAAAGGCATATCTTGCGCGACCACCTGAATGATCGTATGTGGCGATGTCCAGCCGTCTTGTTCCAGTGACGGGTTAAAAACATGAACTTTAACCTCACCAGGCGCCAGCGTTTCCATCAATTTCCACTGCGACAGAGCCGCTCCACAGAGCATCTCGATTGAGCACGCTTCCAAATCTTCAAGTGCCGCATAAGAGTAAAAATAGCGCGTAAATTTTTGCTCCAAACTCGTGTTTGGACCGCCATTCTCCTTTATGAACGTGCATAAGGCACGTATTAGGTTTCTTGTGGATGGAAACTTAATTGTCATATCTATTTCACCATTCAATAAGTTAAACACATACCGTCATAAAAAATCAACCAGTTACAAATGTACGCCTACCCCTACCTGTTATTATAGAAAATATTGTACATTTTGCTTGCAATTCGTCACTTTTTTTATTATGGTGCATACTGAAATAAGGTGAATTTAACACATATTGTTGATATTGAACAATTACCTTATAAAGCAATGAGGAATTTCCCATGCGAGTACTACTTGTAGAAGACGATGAATTACTAGGTGATGGTATCCGTACCGGTCTTAAGCACTATGGTCATACTATTGATTGGGTAAAAGACGGCAAGTCCGCTAATGACGTGCTCTCTACAAACTACGAGAATTTTGACATCATCGTACTGGATCTTGGGTTGCCTAAGTTATCAGGCCTTGATGTGTTGCGTAAATTACGCGAACGCAATTCAACGACTCCGGTGATCATCTTAACAGCCCGTGAAACCGTTGATGACCGTGTGAAGGGTCTTGATGCTGGTGCCGATGATTACCTCACAAAGCCCTTTGACCTCGACGAACTGTGTGCGCGTATGCGTGCGTTACAACGTCGCTCTAAATCACGTGCTAAACCCATCATCACCTACCGAGATATCACGCTAGACCCCGCGTCACACGTGGTTACGCTAGCCGGTGAAGCGGTCATGATTTCACGACGTGAATTTGCCCTACTTCAAAAATTGCTTGAAAATTCTGGGCGTGTTATTTCACGCGAACAGCTGAACCAAACACTCTATGGCTGGGGTGAGAATATCGACAGTAATGCACTCGAAGTACATATCCACAACCTGCGTAAGCGCTTTGGTAATACGCTTATCAGAACCATTCGTGGCGTTGGCTACATGGTTGAAAAAATCGAAACCGACGACTCGGTGTAAACACACCACCCTACTGACTCTTGCATATCCCGCTGCCCGGTTTGGGCCGTTTGGTCGATGAGGCCGAATAGTCTTACGAAACGGTCGATTAATTCACCCAACTAGTGGTATTATAGTTATTCTCGCTAACTAGCTTGTTGGAGCACATGCGCCCGTCAATACGTACATTTTTGCTTATCAATCTGCTATTGAGCGTTACGCTGATTACGTCGTTAGCGATTATCGGAAATCTGTTTTTAGCCCACAAAGACATCCAAACACAGCTGGATGCCCAGCTCATTCGCACGACCCAACGTATGGACGCCTTTTTCAGCATTCCCGTATCAGCGCAGGATTTCACTAAGATCCAACAAATCCTAGATGCCCATCTCCGTGAAAAGCCACATCCCGTTAATCCCAACGACACCCCCGCCCAAAAAGATAACATTGCTGCTGAAAATGAAGCGCGGCACAACCTTGAATTCCAAGTTTGGGACAACAATGGCAAACTGCTCCTCCATTCACCCAATTCGCCACGCATTCCCCTGTCCAATGGCAATGATGGCCTAACGACACTGTGGCTCGATGGTAAAGCGTGGCATGTGAATACGTCATTCAATCCAGAACGACACTTAACCATCATGGTCGCCGAACGCGCCAACTACCGCCAACACCTTGAGAACCAACTCACTCAAGACACCATTATCATTATGCTGATTACCTATCCATTTTTGGGTTTCCTTATCTGGGTGATTGTCGGTCGCGGTCTCGATTCCTTAAAGCGTGTCGCCGAAGAAGTCAAACATCGCGCGCCAAGCTACTTAAAACCGGTTGATCTTGAGTCTGTACCGACCGAAATCGAACCCCTGGTTATCGAGCTCAACAACCTGTTTGGCCGCCTAGGCGCCGCATTCGAGCGTAATAAGCGCTTTACGGCAGATGCCGCACATGAACTGAAAACGCCACTAGCGGCACTGAGTACGCAAACACAGGTGGCCTTACGCGCTGAAACACCTTTAGACCGCAAACAAGCATTACTTAAAGTACTCGCTAGTGTGAATCGCAGTACGCACATGGTGCAACAGCTGCTAACCCTCAGCCGCATGGATCCTGAAGCATCCATCCAAAAATCAGAAGCGATCTCACTCGGTAAACTCGCCGCCGAAGTGGCCGCCCTACTCGCACCTGAAGCGATTGCTAAAAATATTGATCTCGAACTTGTTAACCCTGAATCCGCTGCCATCATACAAGGCAACGCTACCTACATTAGTATCTTAATTCGTAACCTGGTCGACAATGCCATCCGCTACAACCATGAAGGTGGTTTTGTTAAAATCGGCATTGGCGAAACAAATGAACACGTTAGTTTAACCGTCACCGATGATGGGCCGGGTATCTCAGAAGAACTCCGTCAGCGCGTCTTTGAGCGCTTCTACCGCGTCATCGGCAACAAAAGCACCGGTAGCGGCCTCGGCCTTGGTATCGTGGCTCAGATCGCCCAATTACACCGTGTTGAAATAGACCTCATCACGCCTGATAACAAAAAGGGTATTGAGTTTCGTATCTTATTTCCTAAAAACCAACAGCGCTAACGCCGCCTAACTGCTCTTTTATTGAATGCCCGCCTGTGCCGGAACCCCCTCTTATTTAAACGTGCTACTGGGGATGGGGAAATGAGCGTCAATGTACACGGGTTTATGCTGAGCGATAACTTAGAGACCTTAATCATATGACCCTGAAAATCCGCCACACCTAAGAAAAAACAGCCCCTACATAACCCATAAAAAATATGCCTCTGGCCGTTCGCTTTATAAGCTAATAATCCCAGACTCCGTTACGTTAATTGGAGCGCGTGCATTTGACAGCTATTGCCTCTTTGGATTTAACAAGCTCGACCCGAAACCTTATTTCACCCTCACAGTCCCAGATAGGGTGACGAGAATTGGAGCGGGTGCATTTGAAAATTGCACAACACTTCGCCAAATTAATATTCCGCCGCACCTGACTATTATTGAAGATTTTGTATTTTCCAATTGCATAGCGCTTAAAACCGTTACAATTCCAACGAGCGTGACCACAATAAAAATCGGCGCATTTCCCTCTTGCAGGAAACTTCACACCGTTACAACCCTAAATGGCCTGACCACGATGGGGGGCGCCGCATTTTCTAATTGCACGGCACTTCACGCACTAGCAATCCCAACGAGCGTGACGGTGATCGGCACGTTGGCGTTTAGAGAGTGCCCGAATCTTACCATTACATTTCAGGGTCGCTACGACAAAACAATAGAGCAATTGCGAAATGAATTTGATATACCACGCTCGGTCAACATAAGGTTGCCATACCCTATGATTAAGGATATGAGCGGCAATTCAGGTGAATTAACACTGCCTGAGCATGAAACCGCTTTACTACTTAAACTTAGGACCGATGTCACCTCTGCATCCTTTTCTCGAAAATCCATGTCTATCGTGCCTGAATACCCCGATGACCGAGCGGGCAACCCCCACGATGATTTTTATGACTGTCTCCCGCAAGCATTGGGCCTCAGTAAATTTGATGATGGGGAAGCGACCCAAAATGGCAATAGCACTTTTTTTATTTTCATGTACCAGTCTCAACCAGGAACAATCCGTATCTCTATGACGATTGCCATCCAATACGCGCTCAAATCTATTGAAAATAATGAAATTGTTGCGCACGCGAATAGAATGACCACCGCCTGCTTTCAACGACAACTGTGTGAACGCTACATGCAATCAGATACAACAGCAGAACATAAATCCTTCTTGGCTGATTTCTTTAAAAAGCTTACCAAGCAGACACCCGATTTTTTTGCCGAACTCGAGGAATACTACACACTGAATAGGGCTATCGATGAACCGGTTAAGACTCAATTGATTACCGGCCTCAACACGCTAAAAGAGTGCATTACTGCTGACGCTGCTGTTACTGGGAACCCTCGTCTATTTACCCATGCTGATAACAATACGGCGAATGCGAATAGCTCACAAAGATGGTGGCAAACTAATGACAGCAATGCGATGACACATTTTTCCCGTTTTTAACGATGATTCGTATTAGCGGGGACCACTATTAATCCTCGCAACTTCTTTAGACAAGCCACTTGCAGTCAACCATGCCATAGGGTCCTCCGTCATAAGCGCACCTACAACCCCACTAAAAATACCACACGCCTTAAGGTTGATTATTTCACGACCAGAGCTAATATACTTTGCACATTCGACTCGCTGCTCTTTGAAGCTACGTTCCTCGCGACTAAACGGTACCTTAGACCATAATGATTTTCGAGTCATGAGCAAAAGGATTAATCGACCCACTGCATACATATCCTTTGCAAACACCTCAAAACCAGTTAATTTTAAGGAACAAAAGCCATCATGAAGCAAAAAGTGCGCACACATCGCTTTGTCTTCAAAATCGATATACCTATGCCGAACTGGTTGCTCCTGTTCCCGGTTAGGACAAAAATAACTACTGCCCATATCACAATATTTTGCTATATGCCTGTCTTTAGCATACATGACCAATACATTTGGATCCGCAACATCACCATGGGCAACGTCTACTTTATGTATCGCATCTATACCGCGCGCCAGATCAGCCACTAATTGATTCACCAGCGGGCGACCTGTAGCGTCTTTCATACCCAACAAGCTAAACTTGAAACGTTCAACAAAGTCTTCTAATGTATAACGTGCTAACTCCATAATAATGACAGGGAATGAAATACCGCCTAAACTACATCCAAGCTGTACAATATAGCCCATTATATTGGGATGGGAAGGAAGCTTTAGAAGAATATCACACTCCTGCTTAGCACTTTTCCGCATCGATTTTCGTGCTGGAAAACGTACTGATTTACCCGCTACTAATGTACCCTCTGTGTCGCGATATAAACCTACGTTACCAAACGCTCCACTATTCAGTGCCTTCTTATACACATACCCTTTAGCAGCAAGGTCTGCATGAAGTTTTATGGTGTATTGGGATTCATAAAAATCGATAAGATCTTTATTGATCTTGTCAATGCTCTCAGCAAACTTCCCATATCGACTCAAATTTAAATAGAACCATTCATCACCTCTAAGGCGCGATAGAATCCAGTCGATGTGATGTGGCAACAATAAAGTGGACTGGCTCTTAGGGTCAGTAATAGCAGCGTGCACCCTATGTGCTAACACGCAAAAATGAGACAGCCCTTCAAGCACCTCACCTTCCTCAAAAAAACCCTCTGCTTTACGCCACGCTTCTGACCATTTAGCGGGTATACTGACTATCGACGCCTCATTTACGGCAGCCGAAGCACTAACAGACTCACTTGTTCTTGACATACCCCACCCCCTCCATAATAATTGAAGCCGTCATACTATACATAGCACGATAAGATTGCAATTCCATTGACACTAAAAATCAACGTACCGCTACCGCTTCCAGGAGGATCATCCACAACCCGAACATACTGCTGCAACGACGAGGCACTTATTCCACAATACAGTGCCTCTCATGACACTTGCATATGTCGTTGTAGCTGAAGCGACTGTTACGGGGCTCTCAACTATTTGCCCATGAAGATACAATAATGCGACGACGCGATTTTCCTGTTTTTAACGATGCGTCATATTGGCGAGGTGGTTATTAATCTTCGTGACGGTCTCTGATAAGCCGCCTGCCGTTAACCGTTCAGAAGGCTTGTCTTTTAAAAGCGCATCCACTACACCACCAAAAATCCCACACGCCCTAAGATCTACTGTTGCCTTTCCAGAGCTAATATACTGCGCACATTCAACTATCTGAGCACCAATGCTAGGCGTCTCACAACTATACGGCATGCTAGAAAATAACGATTTTCGCGTCATAACCTGAAGGATTAGTCGACCCACGCCATACATATCCTTTGCAAACGCTTCACATCCCGTTAGCGTTACAAACTGGGAGCCCGTCTTTAGAGAGAGTGCACACATTGCCTTGTCTTCAAAATCAATATGCCCACGCTTGATTTTCATACGTTGCTTTGGATCTTCACAAAGATGGCTGTTGCCCATATCGCTGTATTTAGCAATATACCGACCTCCTTCAAGCATGACCAATACATTTTGATCCGACATGTCACCATGAATAATACGGGCGCGATGTAGCGCGCCTATTCCTTCTGCCAGACCGCGCACTAATTGATTCTCCAGTGGAACGGGGGCATCGCCTATTTTTCCTGACA
>NVSS01000101.1 GCA_002732805.1 Coxiella sp. (in: g-proteobacteria) | reverse complement strand
AAGTTGCTAACGCTACACATTTTAGAAGCAGCATCTGCTTTCTTGATTTGTGCTGACGTGAATCCAGCAGAGGTTAACGCACCATCACTAAAACCTGAATTCTTAAGTTGCGTTGCTGTATAACCCGCTGCTTTTAAAGCGGCTGCATCAAAACCAGCGCTCTTTAATTGATCCGCTCTGAAGCCGGCTGCTTTAAGATCAGCGGCTGAGAATCCAGCTGCCTTTAAGGCCGCTAAGCCACAGCCGCCTTGACGCAATGTCGCCGCACTCACACCGTTTGCACGTGCTGTTTTTAAGGCAGTGGCATTACAATCAGCTGTTTTTCTGACCGCATTAACGCCGGCTGCTGCTAATTCATCACGTGAGTAACCGGCATGATTAATCGCTACAGGACTAAATCCTGCTGCTTTTAATTGACCCGCACTAAAACCAGCGCTCTCTAACTGTGTCGCTGTGAATCCTGCTGCTTTTAAATCAGCCGCATCGTAACCGGCTGCTACCAGCTGTGCGATTGAAAAACCACATTCTTTCAAAGACCCAGCATCAAAACCGGTGCTTTTAAGATCACCTGCTGTATAGCCTGCTAGTTTTAAAGAAGGACAAGAACAACCCTGGCAACGTAACTCTTCAGCCGTCACACCTGATTGACGTGCCAATTCGAGGTTTTTAGGCATACAACTGGCTGGATTTGGCTTGAACATCACCACCACTTTCTTAATCGGGCAATCTTTTGATGTTTGTGGAATGCTAGACGTCGACTTCTTTTGATTCGCTTCTTGTGCAAAGTCATTCAGATTACCAATAAAGTCAGGTCGCGTAATCGTAGGGATCGCACTGGTACCTGCCTTTCTAGCGGCCTGTGCTTCTGACAAATTTTGTTGGTTTTGCTTACTAACGTATTCCGTACTAGACGCATTTAAGCCGGGCACCGAGTCAATACGCGGTGACGCTGAAACCGTTGCCGAACCTTCTTCAATGTTTTTAGTATGGATATGCATGGATACACCAACAATGGTGCCCACGACAGCCAAACCGATAACAGTGGCAACAAGAAGCCTTGTTTTAGCATTAGCCAATATACTTAATTTAGTTTTATTATTCACAATAACCTCACACGCCTTGAATCATTAACTGTATTACTTTTCCACGAAATGATGCTAACACCACTGGTGACTTCATAATCTCATACACATGCGTACCATCTGGACTGCTCATTGATGCCAACCAACTGGGTGATAACACCGTCAATTGAGTACGCAAATAAAGATGTCCAGCAGATTCCCATGCTTGGCAGGGACCGCCTTGAACTTGTACTTCTTTCGCACCGTTTGGTGGCACGCCATTTAAAAAGTCTAATAATTGTGGGTTTGCTACATCAGGCAAACTTGATACCGTTGCTGATGCGTTCGGGCCTAAGCCAGGAACACGTAAATCAACACGATAATCAACCGCATTCTGACCCGGCATCAAGGTTACCATCACCGGTGTATCTTGCCCTTTCAACATAACCGCTAAGTTACCTGACTTATAAGCTGAGCTTGATTGTACAAGCAACGTATTACCCTTTTGATTCCACTGGATATTAAAGCTGTTTGGATCACCAATATCATAGGCTTGGATCGGCCACGGTTCACCGGTTGAATCCAAAAATACTAATGAGGTAACAAAGCCACTGCGTAAACGGATGATCGGCGGCGTCGCACCGGGTGATAAATTAACAACGACAGAAGACGATGTTGGTTTCGGTGGCGTACCGGGGTAATCAGCAGCAGCACGTTGGCTATTATTAAAGAGCTGACGTAAGGTGCGGATTTGATCCGGTGTTAGCGGCATCATACTGCGAACGGTATTCGCAAAGGCCTGCTGGCTCATGCTGGTGTCGCCAAATGCAGAGTTACTCGCGGTACTCGCTGCCGCGGTGGTTGAAGCCGCTTGGCTCTGTGCCGCTTGAGTACTTTTATTTTGGCTTAAAATGGTTTTGACTTGCGCCATGCTCAACGTGCCTCTGACGGGTGCCGAGCTTGCACTTGCACCACCATTGCCAATTAACTGATTAATGCTATCAGTCGCACCATCGTTACCGCTCACACCAAATCCGTCTGCAAAGCTTAACGCTGTTACAAAGCATAACCCAATCACTGCTACTATTTTATATATTTTTACGTTCACTTCGCTATCTCTCTCTTAGTACACGTTACGTTAATCTTAATGTGCCACTTCAGGTAAGAAGTTGTTTATTGCAATACGTTGCGGGTAATCCTTCACTGGCATTCTAATCACAATCACCGTCACATCCCATGGCATGTTGATATGCTGCTTGCCATCGGTATAAGTAATCAATAATGGCATTTTTATTTTCCATGCGTAGTGTCCACTCACCACCATTTTTGCTGTGATTTGTGGCGCTGCTGTTAATTCTGCTGACGATACCATTTTCATGGTCGTCAATGTGTTCAAGTTATTACTTGACTTCAACGCCGCTAAAAAATAATTCCACCCATCGGATGTAAAATTAGTAGACGCATTCTGAAGCTGGTTGCGCCAGTGAATATAATCAGCACTAAACGCTTGGCGTACCGCATTCGATGCCCACTGAGTCACGTAACTATCCGTCACAACAGGATCTGATAATTTGTGAATATTAATAATACGACCCTCTGCCGTCGTCGCAAAATATTGAGGTGCAGGCGGATTTAAATATTTGTAAATAATACCCATGCCCAAACCGCAGCTCGTAATAAATAACGTAATCAGCACAAATACAACCCGACGGTATGCATCACGGTAAAATGCATTTCGCTGCATTACTAACGCTAACCCTTTATCTGTATCTACGTTTTTCATTATCCTACCCTAAAGTCGCTAATTTGAATGCCCTTTTCGGCACTAAGTACCGGAACCCGCTGTATTTTCATGCTCACCATCACATGCTGTATCGTGTGTGCACTCGCACTTTGAAACGTAATCATCAAAGGCAATTGAATATTCCACGCATGACGACCATGCGATATATAATCGCGAATAATCACGGGGTCACCCGATACAATCGCGCTCATAATCAATTTTTTCTTAATCATCGTATCCAGCAATCCTGTTGATTTTAAAGCCTCTTTAAACTTTAAAAATCCGTCTGCTGTAAAATAAGGCGCCGCTGCCGCTATTTGTTGTTGATAATTATTAAAATCTAAGTTGTAAGCAGCACGTGTTGCCAGTGATGCCCACTGCAATAAATAAGGTTTCGTCACTACCGGTTCTGACAAAGACTGCAGAGGAATCACATCACCTGTGGTCGTTGTGGCATAATACTTAGGCTGCTGTATCCCCAGCGACATCAACACCATGATCACCGCTAATGCACCACAGATAAGACCCATAAATAACGTCGCCCCTAACGCAATCCGATAATGATCGCGGTAAAGGTTATTCTTCTGGTATTCTAATTCCTGTGATTCAATACTCATTTATTAATCCTAATTGTAAGTAACTAAATGCGGGTAGAATCGGAACGTCAATTCAACACGCTTATTAAAATTACGGCCCTTAGGGGTACCGTTCCACGCCACACTGTCATTGTTACTGTGACCTTGAGTCGTCATAAATCGCATATCAATACCGGTTGACCACAAGTAACTAGCCACAACTTGTGCTTGACGGTTTGTCATTGCAAGCTTGCGACCTACAGGGGCACCTGCCCACGCTTGATCATCTGAATACGCATTAACGCCAATGTTAACAACTGAATACGTTTTTATAAATTTGGACACGTGATTTAATAATTCACGCGCTTCATCACGTAAGTTGGCTGAATTCGTTACAAACACATCTTCATCTGGAAGAACGACAGTAACGCTCTCGCCTTGAATAAATACTTGAATACCTTGCGCACGCAACACTGCTAATTGGTGTTGACGCTGCTGTTGCACCGCCTGCGTTTTGCTATGTACCCACTTTGTTACTTTAACTTTAGGTGGCTGTGAACAACCTGCCAGTAAGGTAACACTCGCTGCTATCGCAACACATATAATCTGTTTCATTCGCACATTCATAAGATCTCTTAACCATTTCTATATTTATATTAAAATCACTTGATTAGGGTAAATCGGACTGCATCCCTCAATATCGAAAAACACCTTAACAGAGCATTAAGATACCAGATCAACCTTAAGAGAATATTAAATACTTGCGGTCATGCTCGAAATGAACACATTTAGCCAGCCAATTGATTGCTCGTTTATGAATTTTATTGCATATTTTCAATTGGTTATAAATATACTCGAGTAACTCATTGAAAAGTATTAAGTTACATGGAATAGCACTACCATGGCTCAAGAATCAATAATCAACTAGTTACGAGTCAATATTCTTGATATGGATCGTTGCTAAAGAAGGTCACATACCATACACTTCCAGGCGATCTATAGGGGTAGGTGACACGATAATGCAAGAAGGTCTCATCAATGGTGTGGTTGCGAGTGCTGGCGTACGGTCCAATCCTAGTCCTGTGCCAAAACAAGCAGACGCCACATTAAAAGCACCCTCCTCACAAGTTGTTGAATTACCCATGCCTGCGAAAAAAGATCAACACCCGCTGATTGATACTGATCTCACCGTAGACGCTGACACTATTTTTGATGACGAACCCGATATATTACAGACACATATCGATAGGCTGACGCCACTCATGAAACTGATGACGCCTGAGCAAATCAGAACCCTCGCCATCGCCCTAATGCGACTGGACTCCCTCGAATTGCCCCGCGCTCGTATCCATGAGATGCTAAAGACTCAAGTTACACTCGCCGAACTCCATGACATCAAAACTACTTTATCTGATGATGATGGGCTACGCGTAATTCAATGTCAGCTATTAGTCGCTCAATATCCAACTATTTTTCTATTGCGCGAGAATGATCCTCACCCAGTGAGCAGATTGCATAGCCACCGACCTCAACAGCAACTCTGGCTTAGTCCAGCAGGTTATCGTCATGCGCTCTATGGGGATGGCTCTCCACCCGATGTCACACCTGCTACTTATGATGACGTGCACGTCATCTGTAACTCAGGCATCTATGATGACAAACCTGTGGTTAGCATACAAACAAGATTGGCATTCAAAGATCGTAGCCGGCTTTTTACGGGCGGAAGAATATCTCATGGAACATCACTATTTGAGAAAGGTGCGAACACCCCCTCAATAACACACTGTGATGGTAGCGTTAAATTCCATCTTGATGGTAGCGCAGGTTTGTTGGCGCTGACATTACATCGTGTGCGGGCGATTGCTAACACCCTCACACGTCGGTACGTAGATCCTGTAACAAAAAAAATAGAGGGGCTAGCCAATTTAATTACCATGGCCAAAGACAAATTTTTCAACGACGCAGAGACGTATGAAAATCTATATAGAGAACTCGATGACTACAGAGCGGGTTATTTAGCGGCGACTACCGCCGTTAAATTTAATATAAGCGAAATTAACTCTATGCTAGCGCTTTATCTTGGTGAATTATTGGAATCCTTTAAAACACACCCAAGCACTCAAACCAAACCACTTATTGCACACTGCAAAGCATGGTCTCGAGAACAAGGCATTAAGTTGAGAGACTATAATACACAGCGGATATTTAAACCACGCCCCCGCAGTAGCACCATCAATATGGATGCAATCCCTGAATTAGAAGGCGACACCCTGCACCGCTGCTCACGAGTACTTACCTAAATCAAAATGACTACTGTTCATTCACAATTAATGCTACTATAAAAATTGTTCAGCGACATACCACCTATGTCGTCATATCGTTATTTAAAAGAGTGACATGCAAGCAATTACCGTTAATGTCGTATTCTCAATAGGCGAGGTTCTTGTCTTAGCCGCTCTTTGTATGCGAAAAATGGCGTTCTTACGTATATTTTCCACCTTTGCTTCCTGCCTATTTATGATCGGTGCTTTAATAGCCGGCATGACGGTACCCGGCATGCTGTCTACACTGATATGGTCTATCATCTTTATCGTCACTAATGTCATACAATTAATTTTAATTCTTATTGAAGCACGACCCATACTCCTGCCGCAACAACTTCAATCCTATTACAATCACTATTTTAAAGATAAATTTACAACACGCGAATTCAGTTATTTATTTAAAAATGCTACTGTGAAAACGGCCCTCCAGGCAGAAATCATTATTAACGAGGGAAAAGACGCTCACTTTATTGCTCTCTTAGTTGGGGGTAGCGCGACCATTCTAAAAAATAATAAAAACCTGTGCGAGATACAACCCGGTCAATTTATCGGGGAAATAAGCTACCTCATCCAAAAACCACCCACCACAACCGTTCAACTGCATGAAGGCAGCCAATATGTCCTATGGGAAAAAAGCGATATTAATACGATTAAAGAAAGCAAAAAACGAAATCCTATTTATCAAAAGCTAACACAGATGATGAATCAGGACGTCGTAAAAAAACTGATGCATACAACACGCTTGGTATCCTAATCACTGATTGTTGAGCGTTGTGGCGCCCTAGTATTCCTGACTATAATATCGATACATACAAATATCAGAGGACCAATAGTCTGATGGCAACCCTGCCTTTTGTTTCAGTGCTTTTAAAAACTCCTGGGGTTCGGAAAACTTATCCCATACGCTAGGCAAAAACACGCCTTGATGGGTGTTAGTTTTTAAAATGAGGCCATCTTTACCGGGCTGCAGTTGCGTGAGCAAGTCAGCTTCCGACTGAAACGTCATTTCGTGCGGCGGTGTTAATATCGATATATGAATATCACATTGTGCAAACTCATCCGCTGTCAATGGTGGAAAGCGTGGGTCTTTAAAGGCTGCTTTATAGGCATTATTAATAATATCTTGTGCCAGCGTATCCTTTCCAATTATCGTTCCGATACAACCGCGCAGTTGCCCATTTTTTTCGATGGTAACAAAACAGTTCCCTGGCTGGTTTAACAGATCCTCGAGTGGACCATCGGGCAATGGCATCGGCGCATGATGAATACAGCCATAGTCAATAGCGCTACGTGCCAACGTTAGTAACTGGGTCACTTTTTTGTTTTCGAAACAATAATACGCGCCATAACCAACTACTCGTGATTTATCGCCTGCGGTATCACCTGAGTTGCGCAAATCAATTAATTCCATGCGCATGTCACGTTCGTTTGCCAGTGTTAGCAAACCATTTATGCCACGTGACCCACACGCCGTCTCCGGACGTACGCCCTTTATATCAGTTGTAACAATAGCGCTTGCCGTTGCTTGATCAATGCGCTGTGCTTCTGCATAGGAATGGTAATGACTCAAATCTGAACTCACCAAAATCAGTGTTTCATCACCGCCCCATACCTTTAGTAAAAAACGGGCGACCAAATCAGGTGACGCATCACTTATAATCGCAGGTATCAATTTGAAGTTAGGCAATAAGGCTTGCAAAAAAGGAAGTTGCACTTCCAAACAATGCTCTTTCTCAAACGCTTGGTTGGACACCGTAACGCCCACCAAACTTGCTAATGCCGGCATATAGTCAATATCTATAGCAACACGGCCTAAGGGTGTCTCAAAATAATTAAATGACGTCACGGCAATGCCGCTGAATTTAAAATGATGCGAGGGTCCAATCAACACCACCCGGCGTATCTGATCAGCATGTGCCTGTAACACCTGGTAGGCACAAGAGGCCGTATAGCCCGAATAAATCAGCCCCGCATGAGGCACAATCATTGCTTTCGGTAATCTATTGGTTTTAGGTGATTTCTCCATCAATCCCGCTACCATCATAGACAGCTCGTTCGGATCCCCAGGATAAAACTGATTGGCAACATTGGGTGGTTTGCTTTGCATGGTCTATACTCCTAATAGGCACATATAGTTATAGTACATATTTATGAAATTAACACCTAAATCAACGCATTATTGGCACCGCTGTGATGATGGCCGCATTATGTGTGATGTGTGCCCACGACACTGCAAATTGCACAATGGCCAGCGTGGCTTGTGCTTTGTCCGTGCGTGTGAAAATGATGAAATTGTCTTAACCACCTACGGCCGATCCAGTGGTTTTTGTATTGACCCCATCGAAAAAAAGCCCTTAAATCATTTTTTACCGGGCACCCCTGTTTTATCCTTTGGTACCGCCGGCTGCAACTTAGCCTGCAAATTTTGCCAAAACTGGGACATATCAAAATCGCGTGA